>JAKLKT010000403.1 GCA_023150495.1 Planctomycetota bacterium | reverse complement strand
CGTCGACGCGATCCTCCTCAAGGGGCTCGGCCTCGGCGCGCGGTACTACGGGGGCCTCGACCGCAGGGCGACGCGCGACATCGACCTCCTCGTGCGGGAGCGCGACGTGGAGGCTGCCGAACGCGCGCTCGCGGGCCTCGGCTTCCGCCGCGCGTCGGTCGTGCCCTTCCGCGCGCTCGCGCTGCGGGTGACGCACGCGTTCGACTACGTGCGAGACGGCCTCACGGTGGACCTCCACTGGACGCTCGCGCGCCACCCTTCCTTCAGGTTCGATCTCGAGGGGCTCCGGGGACGGAGGCGGACGTGCGGGATCGGCGGCCTCGCGGTCGACGTGCCGTCCGACGAGGACGCGCTCGCGCTCGCGGCGGTCGGCGCGTTCCGGGACCTCCAGCGGGGCGCGCTCCGCGCCCGCGCGCTCGTGGACCTCCACCGGATCGGCGCCGCCTGCGGGGGCCTCGACGCGACGGCGTTCCTCGCGAGGCGTGAGGCCGAGGGCACGCGGCGGATCACGGCGAACGTCCTCGCGCTCCTCCTCCACGCGCTCGACGCGCGGGAGGCGCTGCCCGGGATCGCCGCGGTCGTCGACGCGGCCGGGGCGGATGTCGTCGTGGACGCGACCTCGCACCTGCGCCTCCTGCTTCCCTCGCGGTTCGCTCTCGGCAACCGCCTCTTCGCGATCCGCCTCTACGAGGGCTCCGCGCTGCGCTCGTTCTTCTGGTGGCTCCTGTCGTTGCCCGTGCGCCTCCTCGCCTACCGGAGCTGGCGCCTGCCTTCCCGGCGCCGGAGGCGGGGATGACGCGGCGCCGCCGCCTGCTCGCGAACGGGATCCTCGTCGCGATCCTCCTCGGGCAGGCCGCGGCGATCGTCTCCGGCAGGGAGCTGTGGCCCTTCTCGCCCTATCCCATGTTCTCGAGGTCGCTCGCGCCGACGGTGGAACGGTTCTGGCTCTGCGGCGTCCGCGAGGACGGGGCCGAGATCGCCCTCCGGAGCACCGCCGCGTTCCACCCGTTCCGTCTGGCGCAGCTCGAGGGGGCGCTCGCGCGGATGGACGCTCCCGCTCTCGCCGAGGCGGCGCGGGACATGCTCGCACGGTACGAGGCCCGGCGCCTCGCGGGGCGGCACGACGGTGCGCCGCTCCGCTCGCTCCGCATCTACCGGGTCGTCTGGCGGACCGCCGCGCCGTCCGGCGCGGAGCCCCTCTCGCGGGAGCTCCTCGCGGAGTCGCCGTGATGCGCGGCCTCTGGGAGCGCTTCTGGTTCCTCCCCGCGTCCGCGAGGTCGCTCGGCGCGGCGCGCGCGGCGATCGCGCTCGGGCTCCTCGCGGTCTACCTGCCGAACGACATCGCGGCGTACGGGTCGGTCTCGCCGGTCTTCCACGAGCCCAGGTGGCTGCCGGTGGCGCCCGAGAGCTGGCTCCGCGCGATGAACGCCCTCTGGCTCGCGGCCCTCGCGCTCGGGGGAGTCGGCCTCTTCACGCGGGCGGCCTTCGCGGCCGCGTTCCTCCTCGGCGGCTACCTCCTCGCGCTCGACTCGAGCTTCGGCCGGATCCGCCACCACGACATGGCCGCGCTGCTCGCCCTCGGCATCCTCGCGGCGAGCCGCGCCGGCGACGCGCTCTCGCTCGACGCGCTGCGCCGCGGCGGCGCCCCGCCGCCCCCCGATGCCGAGTACGGGTGGCCGCTGCGCGCGATCCGGCTCGTGCTCGCCCTCGCCTTCCTCGCGGCGGGGATCGCGAAGCTCCGGCACGGGGGCCTCGACTGGATCGCGAGCGACAACCTCCAGCGGCGGCTGCTCGACCGGGGCCGCCTCCTCGCGCCGTCGAAGGGGCTCGGGGAGGAGCTGGCGCGGTTCCCGCTCCTCTGCAACGCGGTGGCGGCCGCGACGGTCGCGATCGAGCTCCTGTATCCGCTCGCGCTCTGGAGCCGCCGGGCGCGGGTCGTGCTCGTGCCCGCGTCGCTGCTCATGCTTCTCGGGTTCGCGGCGTTCTTCGGCCCGCGGTTCACGACCTTCGGCGTGCTGACCGCCGCCTGGGTGCCCTTCGACCGCGTGCTCCGCTCACGCGCGGCGGCCACGGGCGAGCCCCCGCACGAGAAGCACGATGCCCGCCACGAGGCCCACCAGCAGGGCGGGGCCTAGGACGTAGCTCCCGAAGGCGTAGCCGATGCGCCACGCGACGCCCGGCGCGGCCGGCGGCCGCAGGAAGCGGAAGGTCGCGAAGGTCCCGTCCGCCCACGCGAAGTCCCCGTCCGGCGACGTCGCCGTCATGCTGTAGATGCGGCCGTCGGCGGCGACCGCGATGTGGGCCCATGCGATCGCCCGGCCCTCCGCGTCCGCGGCGACGTGCAGCCGGAGCGCCGGCACTCCGCCGATCCCGGGCCGGCTCTCGGAGACGACCCTCGCGCCGGGGAAGTTCCTCGCGAGCCCCTTGAGGAACGAACGGGTGTACGTGGACCCCTCGAGGTCCGCCCCCGGCGCCGGGACGATCATCACGAAGAAGTCCCTGCCGGTCTCGTCGCGGACGCCCCTGTGCAGGGCGCCCCTGGGCCCCTCCCTGTCCGCCGGGGCCTCCCAGCCCTCGCCCGCGGGCCACTCGAAGGCGGCATTCAGGTCCGGGTGCTCCTCCGCGCGCGCGAGGGCGGCGAAGAGCGCGAGGACGGCCGCGCGCCTCACCGAGAGGCACCCCCGAAGAGCGCCCGCACCTGGTCCTTGAGCGGCGAGTGCCGGCCGTGGCCGTTCTCGAGCGACTTCAGCAGGAACTCCGCGCCGCCCCCGAACTTGTTCCTCTCCTGCGGAAGCTCGAGGACCCTGTGCTCCGTCCGGACGACACCCAGCGGATCCTCGCCCGCGCGCACCTTCTCCACCTGCTCGCGGAGCAGCCTCCGGTAGAGCGCGATGCCCGCGTCCGACGAGCCGAGCGTCTCCTTCGTGCGGTCCGCGATCTCGCCCTGCGTGACCCACGCCATGATGTCACCGCCGTCGACGAAATCGACGATGAACTCCCCCCGCTCGTCGCGCCACGGCACGTCGTAGAGCGGCACGCGCTCCTGCGGCGGCATCGCGACGCCATCGATCCGGTAGCACGAGACCCAGAGGTGCCACGTCCGCGTGTCGTCCACGGGCACGCGGATCTGGAGGCGCGAGCGGCCGTGCTCTCCCACGCGCAGCGTGTTCGGGAAGAGGAGCGGGTGGCCGACGGTCCAGTCGTCGTCCTCCTCGGACCCTCCCTCGAGCACCCTCCGCTTCACGATCCCGTACTCGAAGACGTCGAAGCCGACCTTCACGTGCGGCCGGAGGTACTGCGCCGGCGCGCCGGTCTTCACGTGGGAGAGGTGGTGCCCGTGGAGCCACTCGGTGTGGTGCGGATCGACGCTGTTCTCCATGATCTGGAGCCAGTTGCACGGGAGCGTCGCCTGCCCGATGTCCCGGAGCGCGCCCTCCCACGCCAGCACGTCCCAGCGCGG
>JAKLKT010000402.1 GCA_023150495.1 Planctomycetota bacterium | reverse complement strand
TCGAGGATCTCCGCGACGTCCTTTCTCGTGACGACGCGAGGGCCGGAGAAGGACCACTTGGCGCGCGGCGCGCCCTTCTTCGGCGTGAACCGGCCCCTCGCGTCGATCCAGCCGTCGATGAGGCCCTTGTCGTCGAGCAGCAGCACGCGCTCGACGGCCTTCGCGGCGTTCACCGTGACCGCGCGAGCGCCGAGCGCGGCGCCGTCCGCGCCCGTCACGTACACGCGCACGAAGTACGAGCCCGGCGCCGCATCCGCGGGCACGGCGAGCTCCGCCCTGAACACGCCGCCCTCGCAGCGCGTCTTCGTCCCCGCCTTCACCCACGCGTTCGCGCTCGCGTAGCACTTCGCGAAGTCCGCGTCGGAGTCGCCCTCCCGCTTCGGCACCTTCGGCGTCCGGTCCAGCACCAGCTCGACGAGCGCCTCGCCGTCGACGGGGGACTTCCCCTCGACGCCGAGCTTCCCGCCCGACAGCGCGCCCTCCGCGCAGGCGATCGTCGCCTCGGCCGCGCGCGGCAGCCGCATCGACGGATCGCCCATCAGGTTGTAGAGCCAGAGGTGCTCGCGGCGCTCCTTGGCGAGGTACGCGCTGTCCCCGCGCTTCCACTGCGCCCCGAACGCGTCGACCGTCTCGCGCAGCTTGTCGCCCGGGCGCGGCTCGACCAGCCGGCGCTTCGCGATGAGCAGCATGTCGCCGACCGTCGCCGCGCTCTCGCGGAAGATCGCGCCGAGCATCTCCTTCGAGAGCACGCCGTTCGAGTAGGGCATCGACACGCGCGACGACGCGATCACCGCCACCGGCCCGCCCGGCTGCTTCAGGAGGAACTCCGCGAGGCAGTCCGGGTTCCCGTCGAAGTGCCCCGTCGAGCAGCAGCAGAGGTACGCGATCGGCGCCCCCCGCCGCGCCGCGAGCATCTCGACGTGGTCCTCGTCGAAGATCGGGTAGGCACGCCCGTCCCAGACCACGCGGTCGAGGCTCCGCGGGCTCCCGTGTCCCATGTACGTGACGAAAAGCGCGCCCTCGTTGAACCGCTCGACGACCGTCTCCGCGACGAGAGCCGGCGGCGGGCAGAAGGGCGACGGCGGATTCGCCCACGTCACGTGCAGGTCGAAGGCCGCGGGGATCTCCTCCTTGAGGAGCATCGTCGAGGCGTTCTCGATGAGCGAGTCCTCCCACTTCCCGAACCCGGCGATCCCCGCGACCACGTTCACGCGCCGCCGCCACGTGCCGAAGTCGCGCGACGTCTCGTACGCGACGATCCTGCCGAGCATCGCCTCGGCCTCCTCGCGCGAGTCCGCGGGGATGCGCCCGACGGCGACGTCCGGCACCTCGTCGCCGTCGAGGTCGGCCGCGTGGTTGTCGGTCGCGATCCTCGTGTCGCGCTCCCACACGCGGATCGTGTCCGCCTCCGCGTACGTGCACGGCACCGTCTTCACGTCGCCGAGGAGGAGCACGTACTTCGGCCCAAGGGCCCCCCTCACTTCCTCGCGCAGGTCCGCGGCAGGCGGCCTCACCGTGACCTTCATCCCCTGCTTCTCGCGGTGCTCCTTCCATGCCTTCAACGCCGGAGCGAGCTCGTCGGGCGCGATCACGAGGATCTCGTCCGCGAACGCCCCGGCGAGGAGGAGGAGAAGGGGCGCGGGGAGGAGGAGGATGCGTCTCATTCGAGCTCCTCGAGGGACCACGCGGGCGCGACGATCGCGAGACCGCGGCGCGCCGCGAGGCGCTGGAAGGGGAGCGTGGCCGGGCCGCGGAGGAAGCTCACGCGGCCCTCGACGAACGCGAGGAGCGGCACGAGGCCTCTCGCGGGCTCGGGCGCGCCGCGGCGCACGGGGCCGAACTCCGCCATCGCGTCCTCGAGCGCGCTCACGACCGCTGCGGGCGACGCGGCCGCGAGCAGGAGTCGCCCGTCGCGCCGGCCGAGGAAGAGGCCGAACGTGCTCCGGCGCACGTCGTGGATGCTCCTCGACATGAGGACGACGCGGTCGAGGACGGCGTCCACGACATCGGCCTCGGGCGCCTCGGCGTCGAGGACGAGCGGCACCGCGTGCGACTCCCCGTCGATCACGAGCGCGTCGCATGAGAACGCCTTGTGGTAGGCCGCCGTGAACACGGCCCCCAGTCTAGATCGAAACGACAAGGCCGTCCTCGGCGGCGGGAAGGGTCGGCTCCACGCCCGGCCCGATGTGGGTCAGGAGGACGCGCGTCGCCGCCGTCGCGGCCGCGACCGCCTCGCACTCCGCGGGCGAAAGGTGGCCCTCCTTCGGCTCGCGCGCCGTGCACTCGAGGAGCGCGAGGTCCGCGCCGGCGCACGCGGCCCGGAGCCCCTCGCAGTCGCCCGTGTCGCCGCTGTACGCGAGCGTCTTCCCGTCCGCGACGATCCGCAGGCACACCGACTCCTCCGAGTGGCGCGCGGGAAACGCCTCGACCGCGAGGCCCTCGGCGCGCCACGGGAAGGGCTCCACGCGCGCGGGGGTCTCATCGCCGTAGAGAGAGCGCGCGCGGCGGAGGAGATCCGCGGTGCCCCTCGGGCCCGCGATCGCGATCTCCGTCTCGAGCTTCTCCTGCTTCCTCGCGAAGAGGAGCCCGGGGAGGTCCGCGGTGTGGTCGGCGTGGAGGTGCGAGAGCACGACCGCGACGAGCCGCTTCGGCTCGAGGCCCGCCTTCAGCGCGCGCATGTAGGTGCCCGCCGACGGGTCGAGGAGGAGCGCGCCATGGGCCCACTCGAGGAGGTATCCCGCCGACGCGCGGCGGTGCGTGGGCCTCGCGGTTCCCGAGCCGAGGATCGTCAACTGCATGGCGAAGTGGGGGGTCCGGGGGCGGGCCGGCTGCCCCCGAAGCCCCCTCCTTTATCATGTACCTGCCATGTTCACCGCTTTGACGATCGCGGGATCGGACCCGTCGGGCGGCGCCGGCGTCCAGGGCGATCTCAAGACCTTCCACGCGCACGGGGTGTACGGCATGGCCGTGCTCACCGCGCTGACCGCCCAGAACACGAGGGGAGTCACGGGCGTCCACGACGTGCCCGCGCCCTTCGTCGCGAAGCAGATCGAGGCCGTGCTGGCCGACATCGCCGTCGGCGCCGCGAAGACCGGCATGCTCTCCGCGGCGGCGACGGTCGAGGTCGTCGCATCGGTCCTCTCGCGGCTGCGCGTCCCGCACCTCGTCGTCGATCCCGTGATGGTCGCGACGTCGGGCGACGCGCTCCTGCGCGACGACGCGGTGGCGGTGCTCGTCGAGCGCCTCTTCCCCCTCGCGACGCTCGTCACGCCGAACCTCCCCGAGGCGGAGCGGCTCACGGAGATGAAGATCCTCTCGCCCGCGGACATGCGGCGCGCGGCCGTGAAGCTGCGCGAACGCGGCGCGGGAGCGGTGCTCGTGAAGGGCGGGCATCTCCCGGGCGACCTCGTGATCGACGTCCTCTACGCGGACGGGGCGTTCCACGAGTTCAGCGGGCGCCGGAT
>JAKLKT010000401.1 GCA_023150495.1 Planctomycetota bacterium | reverse complement strand
AAGGCAGGCTCGCGGACAGGGCGGGCCCGGGGCAGCTGCGGCGTGACGCGTGGGGGGAGCGGCCCGGCCCCCGGACCCCCCCTGGACCCGGCTGCGCGGGACGCTACACGGTCATCAGCTCGTCGATCTTCTTCTTGAGGATCTCGTCGACCTTGCCCTCGTGCTCCTTGGTCGTCTCCTGGATCTCGTCCTTGAGATTCTTCAGGTCGTCCTCGGTGAGCACGCGGTCCTTGAGCGCCTCGTCGCCGTGCTTGTTGCTGTCCCGGCGCACGGCGCGGATCGCGACCTTCGACTGCTCGGCCTTCTCCTTCACGAGCCCGACGAGCTTCTTCCGCTGCTCCTCGGAGAGCGGCGGCATCGTGAGGCGGATGATCTTGCCGTCGACGGCCGGGTTGATCCCGAGCCCGCTCGCCTGGATCGCCTTCGCGACCTCCTGGATCTGGCTCGCGTCGAAGGGCTTGATCGCGAGCTGGCGCGGCTCCGGGACCGAGATCTGCGCCATCTGGCCGATCGGCGTCTGGGCGCCGTAGTAGTTGACGCGGATGCCCTCGACGAGGCCCGGCGACGCGCGGCCGGACCGCACGCCCTTCATCTCGTGCGTGAAGTGCTCGACGCACTTCTCCATCTTGTCCGCGGTCTCGAGAACGATCTCTTCGTAGTCCATCGGAGCCTCCAATACGGACGGGCGGACCAGGGGCCGCGAGGCCCCGCCCCGCTGCGGATGCTACGCGCCGGCGCCGACGCGCGCGAACCGGCGTACGCGCAGCGTCGTCCCGGCCCCCTTGGCGACGGCCTCGACGCGCTGCTTCACGGACATCTTCTCGTCCTTGAGGAAGGGCTGGTCGAGCAGGACGACCTCCTTCAGGCGCTTGGCGAGCTTGCCCTCCGCGATCTGGGCGCGCTTGGCCTCGGGCATGTCCTGCACCTGGGCGAGGAAGATCTCGCGCTCCTTCGCGACCCATGCCGCGTCGAGCTCCTTCGGCTCGAGCGCGAGCAGCTGCGAGTGGAACGCGATCTGCATCCCGATGTCCTTCGCGAGGTCCTTCGCCGCCGCGCTCGCGGCGACGTCCTTGCCCTCGAGGTCGACGAGGCAGGCGATCTTCCTGTTGTGGTGGACATAGAGCCCCACGTAGCCGCCGGGCTGCGGCTTGAACCGCGCGAACGATCCGATCTTCATGTTCTCGCGGATCCGCTTCCCCACGAGGTCCTCGAGATGGGCGCTCACGGTGCGCCCGTCCTCGAGCTTCAGCCCGTGGAGCGCGTCGCCCGCGCCCTGGTCGGACGGCGCCGACGCGAGCACGCCCTTCGCGAGCATCTCGCCGAACTGCTGGACGTCCGCGGAACGCGCGACGAAGTCGGTCTCGCAGAGGACCGCGACGGCCGCGGTCGCGCCCTTGCTCTCCGCGATGAAGACGAGGCCCTCCTTCATCTCGCGGTCCTTGAGCTTGTCGATCGTCTTGTGGCCCTCCTTGCGGAGGTTCTCCTCGGCAAGCGTGAGGTCGGCCCCGGCCGCCTCGAGCGCCTCCTTGCACTTCATCATGGGCAGGCCGGTGCGCCGGCGCAGCTCGGCAACGGTCTTCGCGTCGATGGACATTCGATTACTCCTCGGCCGCGGCGGGCGGCTCCTCGTCGACAACCGGCGGCTCGGCCGGTTCCTCCGCCTCGAGCGGCCCCACGTCCTCGCCGGCGTCGATCGCGGCCTGGCGGGCGGCGGACTCCCGCGCCTTCCTCTCGGCCTCGTCGCGCCGCTTGCGCTGCTCCGCCTCGGCGCGCTGGCGCCGGCGGATCTCCTCGCGCCGCTTCTCGTCGACGCGACGCCGGTCATCCTCCTGCTTGCGGAGGATGGCCTCGCGCACCTTCCAGTCCTGGTTGCCGCGGAGCACCGCGTCCGCGAGCCGGGCGAGCACGATCTGGATCGCGCGCATCGCGTCGTCGTTGCCGGGGATCGGGATGTCGATCGGGGCCGGGTTGCAATCGGTGTCGAGGAGCGCCACGACCGGGATCCCGAGCTTCCCCGCCTCGGCCACCGCGATGTGCTCGATGACGGGGTCGATGACGATCACCGCGCCGGGGAGCTTCTCCATCGTGCGGACGCCGTCGAGGTTCTTCTGGATCTTGCGCTTCTCGCGCAGCGCGCGGTTCGCCTCGCTCTTCGAGCTGAACGCGCCCGCGCCCTGCGTCTCGAGCGCCTCGAGCTCCTCGAGCCGCTTCAGCCGCGTGCGGATCGTGTAGAAGTTCGTGAGCATGCCGCCGAGCCACCGCTCCGCGACGTAGGGCTGGCCGCACCGGCGCGCCTCGGCGACCACCGCGCTGCGCGCCTGCCGCTTCGTCCCCACGAAGAGGACCATGTGGCCGTCGCCGCAGAGACGCTGAAGGAAGTTGTAGGCGCGGATCAGCCCGCGCACGGTCCCCTTCAGGTCGATGATGTGGATGCCGTTGCGCTTGCCGAAGATGTAGGGCTGCATCCGCGGGTTCCACACCGAGGTGGGATGGCCGAACTGGACCCCCGCGTCGAGGAGCTCCTTGACCGAGACGATGGACACGACGAACCTCCGCCGGCGATGTTCTTCGGGGGCCGCACCATCGCGACCACCGCCCCCGTCACCGGCGTGCGGGGGCCTGCCGGTCCCATGGACCGGGAATGACCGAAGCCCGTCAGGCTACAGGCGGCCTCGCGCGCTGTCAAAGTCGGGGGTCCGCGGCGAGGCGGATCCGGGGGGGCGCGGGGGGGGCGGCGGACTCCTGTCGGCCCTTCGAGTTAGTCTTTTGTTATCCATGCCCAGAGCCCCCACCTGCCGCGATCCGGTCCCCCACATCGCCCGGCAGGGCGACCGCCGCCGTAGCCCCTGCCCGCCGCGCTGGACACCGCGGGAGCCTCCACGCTGTTGGCGCTGGCGAGGCGTCCGCCGGCAACCTCGCCCGGCGCTGCGTGACAGCTGGCAACAGGCAGGCTAGACCGCCACGGGAACGAGGCTCGGCACCCCGGCTTCGGCGAGCGCCCAAGGCTTCCCCCCGAGCAGGACCAGCGCGCTGTAGATCCCTCTCGGCAGCCTGGCTTGAGGCGCACGAAGGCACGGCAGCTCCCCGCCCTCCCGGCGGAGCACAAGGAGTCCCTCTCCGTACGGCACGACGAGCGGGCCGAGCGGCGCCCTCCAGTCGGGGAAGAGCCGCGGCCCCGGCAGCCGGTGCCAGGCCCCGCCGGCCCAGAGCCCGGGCTCGCCGCGGCGGTTGCCTGCGCAGACAAGGTCCGCGCCGATCACCTGGGGGACGCCGGGGTCCGCTTGGAAGAGCCGCTCCTCGCCCCGGTAGAGGCCGCGCATCCGGACGGGATAGTGGACCGCGCCCGCGGCGAGCGCCGGGATCCCCGAGCACTCCGGCCGGCCGCCGGGAAGGTCGGCCGCGAGGTCCTCCTCCTCCACGGTCGGACGCCCCGTCACGGGGTCCACGCCGGACCGGGTCACCCGCGTGCGG
>JAKLKT010000400.1 GCA_023150495.1 Planctomycetota bacterium | reverse complement strand
ATTGCCACGCTACAGGCTGCGAAACGCGGTCGCGCGACCGCAGGCTTGGTACACTCGCCGCCCGTGCGGAAGGATGCGGCGACCGTCCAGGCCATGTTCTCGGACATCGCGCCGCGCTACGACTTCCTCAACCACCTCCTTTCCCTGAACGTCGACCGCCGCTGGCGCCGGCGGGCCGCCGCGCTGGCGAAGCCCAAGGGCCCCGTCCTCGACATCTGCACCGGGACCGGGGACCTCGCGGCGGCGATGGCCGGGGCGGCCGGCCGCACCGTGCTCGGCCTCGACTTCTGCGGGCCGATGCTACGCCGGGGAAAGGACAAGCGGGAGTGCAGGGACGTCCGGTTCCTCCGGGGCGACGCCCTCCGGCTCCCGCTGCCGTCGGACAGCTTCGACGTCGTCTCCGTCGGCTTCGGCATCCGGAACGTCCAGGACCTCGACCTCGGCCTCCGCGAGATGGTGCGCGTGGCGCGGCCCGGCGGGCGGATCGCGATCCTCGAGTTCACGATGCCCGGAAACCCGGTCCTGCGCGCGCTCTACGGCTTCTACTTCGGGCGCGTCCTCCCGTTCGTCGGCAACCTCGTCTCCCGCAGCCGGGCGTACACGTACCTCAACCGCACGGTCCTCGCGTGGACGACGGAGCAGGAGCTCGCGGAGCGCATGAGGCGCGCGGGATGCGCGTCGGTCACGGTGCACCCGCTGACCTTCGGGATCGCCGCGGTGCATCTCGGCGTCAAGTCCGTTGCCTAGGCTCTGTCTGGAAACCCGCCGCAAGGACCAAGGCCGTGCGAGAGGCCGGTCCCGCGAGGAGGGTTCCCAAGCGGAGCCTGGGAGGGCGACGGAGGGGGGCGCGGGGGGAGGGCGTGGCGAAGCCCCAGAAGAAGCCGAGGCGCCTCCTCGCCCCGTACCTCGAGGCGAGCCGCACGCCCGCCGCGAGCTTCGTCTTCGTCGCGCCGCTCCTCGCGCTCTTCGAGGTCGCGCTCGCGGCCGACCCCGGCGTGCGGAGCGGCACGGTCCCGCTCGTGCGCGAGCTCTTCGACCCGGTGAGCCACCTGGGTCTCGTCGGGCTCAACCTGCTGCTCCTCGGGCTCCTCTGCTTCGCCATCTGGAGGACGCGAGCGGAGCGGAGGCGCGTGACGGGGCTCTACGGCCTCATGTTCGCGGAGTCGCTCGCGTGGGCGGGCTTCATGCTCGGCCTCGGCTCGCTCGTGATGCCGCACCTCCTCGCGCTGCCGGAGCTGCCGAGGAACCTCCTCGGGGGCGTCGGCGCGGGCATCTACGAGGAGTTCCTCTTCCGGTTCCTGTTCCTCGGGGGCATGGTGCTCGTCCTCCACAAGGGCCTCGGCGCGAGCCCGGTCGGCGCGGTCCCCTTCGCGATCGTCGTGTCGGCGGCGGCCTTCAGCTACGCCCACCACGCGCTCGGCGCGGAGCCGTACACGCACGCGGCCTTCCTCTACCGCGCGCTCATGGGGGTGATCCTCGGTTCGGCGTTCGCGGCGAGGGGCCTCGGCATCGTCGTCTACGCCCACGCCCTCTACAATGTGGGCCTCGAGCTCCTCCGGCATGTCCCCTGAACTCGCCGTCGCCCTGACCGGCGCCTCGGGCGCCGCCTACGGGCTCTCGCTCGTGCGCGCGCTCGCGGCCGCGGGACGCCGCGTCCACGTCGTCGTGTCGCCGGGCGGCGCGCGCGTGCTGCGGGAGGAGTGCGACCTGTCGCTCAACCCGAAGGCGCCCGATGCGCGGATCCTCGCGCCGGAGACGCCCGACCGCCTCGTCCCGCACTCCTTCGAGGACTACGGCGCGTCGATCGCGTCGGGCTCCTACCCGCTCGGGGCGTTCGCCGTGTGCCCGTGCTCGATGGGCACGCTCGGCCGGATCGCCGCGGGCACGGCGGAGAACCTCGTCGCGCGCGCCGCGGACGTGTGCCTGAAGGAGCGCCGGCCGCTCGTGCTCGTGCCGCGCGAGGCGCCGTTCTCCGCGATCCACCTCGAGAACATGCTCCGGCTCGCGCGCGCGGGCGCGACGATCCTGCCCGCGTCGCCGGGCTTCTACCACCGGCCGCGCACGGTCGACGACGTCGTGCGGTTCGTCGTCGCGCGCGTCATGGAACACATGGGCGTCGCCCAGGATCTCGTCCCGCCGTGGAAGGGCTGAAGACGGCGGGTTCCCCGGGGCCCCTCCCCTTCCTCTCCCAGGTGCGCGAGACCGCGGAGATGATCAAGATCGGCCACTCCGTGTTCGCGCTGCCCTTCGCGCTCGGGAGCATGGCGCTCGCGATGCGCGCGGAGGGCCGCTGGTCCCTCCGCACGGCGCTCTGGGTCGTCGTGTGCGCGGTGGCCGCGCGCACGGCGGCGATGGCGCAGAACCGGCTCCTTGACGCGCGGCTCGACGCCGCGAACCCGCGCACGGCGTCGCGCGCGCTGCCGGCGGGGCGCGTGACGCGGGGCTTCGTCCTCGCGCTCGTGCTCGGGAGCTGCGCGATCTTCGTCGCGGCAGCGGGACAGCTCAACCGGCTCTGCCTCCTGCTCTCGCCCGCGGTCCTCCTCGTGCTCCTCACGTACCCCTATGCGAAGCGGTTCACCGCGCTCTGCCACGTGTGGCTCGGCGTCTCGCTCGGCCTCTCGCCCCTCGGCGCATGGGTCGCCGTTCGCGGATCCTTCGACGGGTTCCTCACGCCGCTCCTCCTCGGCGGCGCGGTCGCGCTCTGGACGGCGGGGTTCGACCTCATCTACGCCTGCCAGGACGTCGCGCACGACCGCGGGGCGGGGCTCTTCAGCGGCCCCGCCCGGCTCGGGGTCGCGCGCGCGCTCCGGCTCTCGGCGGCGCTCCACGCCCTCTGCCTCGCTCTCCTCGCGCTGGTGTACGGGGCGAACCCGGACGTGTCGTGGCTCTACGGGGCGGGGCTCCTCGCCGCCGGGGCGCTCCTCCTATACGAGCACGGCATCGTCCGGCCCGACGACCTGAGCCGGGTCAATACCGCCTTCTTCACGCTGAACGGCCTCGTGTCGCTCGTGCTCGGCGGGCTCACGATCGCCGACGCGCTGCTCTGAATGGGGGGGCTCCGGGGGCGGTATCAGGGGTGACGATGGCCTTCCTCCTCCTCGCGGTCCTCGGCGTCCTCCTCCTGCGGGAGATCTTCATCCGGCTGCTCTCCGGGCCCCGCCGGTAGTTAGAATCCGGTCCGTGAAGGGCGTCGTCCTGATCCTCGGGCCGGAGGGCTTCCTCGCCCGCCAGGCGGTCGAGCGCGTGATCGCGGAGCACCCGGCGCTCGAGTTGACGCGCTACGCCGGGGAGGGGACGGAGACCGCCCGGGTGCTCGACGACGTGCGGACGCCCACGCTCTTCGGCGGCGGCCGGCTCGTCGTGGTCGAGGACGCGGGCGAGATGCTCCGCGGGGCGCTCGAGGCGTTCGCGGCGTACGCGGAGCGCCCGACCCCGGGGACGGTCCTCGTGCTCGTCGCGAGCGGGCTCGACGGCC
>JAKLKT010000399.1:3508-4705 GCA_023150495.1 Planctomycetota bacterium | reverse complement strand
GTCGCGGCCCCTGATCCCGACGCGCTCGAGCAGCGCGGCGGCGAGGCGGCGGCGCTCCCGCGTCGGCACGCCGCGCGGAACGAGCGGATAGGTCACGTTCTCCCAGAGCGGCAGCCGCTCGATCATGGGCGAGGACTGGAACACGATCCCCAGCCGGCGCCGGACGCGGGCGCGGTGGGGCTCCGACGCGTTGCCGAGATCCTCGCCGTCGAAGGACACGAGGCCTTCCGTGGGCCGGTCGAGCGCGCCGAGGAGCGCGAGCAGCGTCGTCTTCCCCCGCCCCGAGGGGCCTGTCACCGCGAGGAACGCGCCGCGCCCGACCCTGAGCGAGATCCGGTCGAGCGCGCGCACGTCTCCGGTCGCCGTGCGGAAGACGCGGCAGGCGTCCCTCGTCTCGAAGTGCGGGTTCATCGGAGCGCCAGCGCGGGGGCGGCCGTGGCCGCGCGCCACGTGGAGTAGAGGGTTCCCGTCGAGACGATCGCGAACGACACGAGAAAGCCCATGAGCGCCGGGACGGGCGCGACGCGGAACGGCACCTTGAATCCCGGCGCCGCGGTCGCGCCGGGCAGGAAGATCCCCGCGATGCCGCAGCCGTCGAGGAGGCCGAGCCACGCCCACGCGACGAGCACGGCGGTCGACGCCCCGAGGAGCGCGAGGACGAGGCTCTCCACCATGGCCTGGACGATCACCTCGTCCGTCATCCATCCCGTCGCCTTGAGGAGCGCCGCCTCGCGCCGGCGCCCGGAGAGCCCGAGCCCCGCCGCGACCATGAGCAGCGGGATGCCGACGGCGAACGCGAGCACGAAGTGGATCTGGAAGATCCCCTCGAGGTGGGCCATGCCGCGCGGCAGGAGCGCCGCGAGGTCGTCCCGCGTCGTGACGACAGGCGTCACGGTGCCCGCCTCCGTGCCCTGCGTCGGCGCGGCGGGCAGGCCCTCCGTCGTGCCCGGTGACGGCACGGGGTCGATCCGTCGCAGGGTCGCGACGACCGCGTCGCGGTAGCCGGGGTCGCAAGAGACGAGGAGGCTCGTCGCGAGCCCCTCCTGGTCGAAGAGATGCGCCGCCGTCTCGAACGAGCAGAAGACGAGGTTCGCCTCCCAGAGCGGAAGGTCCGCGCGGAAGACGCCGACGACCCGCGAGACGCGCTCGCCCGAGCGGCTCCGGTAGAAGGGCGGGAGGCGCGCGCCCACGCCCGCC
>JAKLKT010000399.1:0-3487 GCA_023150495.1 Planctomycetota bacterium | reverse complement strand
GAGCCTGCGCGAGAGCTCCGCGCCGAGGACCAGCTCGTTCGAGACGCCCGGCGCGAAGAGCCTTCCCTCCACGAAACGGGCCGCGTCCGGCACGCGGTCGGCAGGCACGCCGACGACGACCGCGGGGATCCGGTCGGCCCCGAGCGCCACCTCGCCCACGATCCGCGGGAAGACGTCGCGCACGCCCGGCACCGCGCGCACCGTCCCGATCATCGAGAGCGGGACCGGCGCCGGCCGGCCGAACCTCGACCCGGTGACGTAGACGTCCGCGCCTGCGCGGATCGAGGCGTCGGCGGCCTCGGCGAGGCCGCGCCCGACGCCCGTGCCCGCCACGTAGGGCACGAGCACGGCGACGATGCAGAGGAGCGTCGCGCCGCTCCTCAGCGGGTGGAGGAGCACGGCCACGAGGCCGGTGCGCGCGATCGCGGCGAGCTTCCGCATCGGGAGCCCCTAGGCTAACCGCCCCTCCCCGGAGCCCCTCCCCGTCCTACCCGCCGGAATGCGCCGGGCAGAAGAGCGAGCCGAGCGGGACCGGCTCGTGCCGGCGGGAGCAGGCGTTCCCGTCCCTCGGGTCGAACGCCGCGGCGCACTGCGAGAGGTCGACCGCCGCGCCGAGGCCGAGGCCCCCGACGAGGCGCTGGAACTCCTCCGCCTCGGCGGCTCCGCGGCTGCCCTGGGACATGAGGACGACGCCCGTCGCGGCGACCGGGAGCGCGACGACGGCCGCGAGGAGAAGCGCTGTCCCGCGCGTCACGGCCTCTCCTCGACGACCCGGTGGACGCGGCCGATCGCCGGCGCGCCGATCTTCTGCAGGCGGCCGGACGGCCAGCGGACCTCGCAGGACTCCACGGACTTCGCGTCCCCGAGGCCGAAAGGGAGGGTCTTCGTGGACTGGGAGAGGTAGCCGCCGGCGGCCTGCACCTGCGCGATCCTCGTGCGCCCGCCCGCCCGCACCCTCACGACCGCGCCGATCGCGTCGCGGTTGCACGCGGTGCCCTCGAGGCGGAAGCCGATCCAGCCCCGCCCGGGCATCCGGTTCATGTAGAGGTGCGCCCGGTCGTTGAAGTTGTTGACCGCGAAGTCGAGCCGCCCGTCGCCGTCGAAGTCCGAGACCGCGACGCACCGGCTGCTCTTCGTCGCCTCCCGGTCCTTCATGCGGAGCCCGAGCAGCGGCCCGCCGGGAGGCGGGTCGAGGCCCACCTCCTTCGCGCGGTTCGTGAAGGTGCCGTCGCCGTTGTTCCCGAGGTACGCGTTCGGCCAGAACTCCCAGGGATAGCCCATGCCCGAGGCGAGGAAGACGTCCTCGAACCCGTCGTTGTCGAAGTCCCCCACGCCCATGCCCCACGGCCAGAACGTCTCGGCGCCGGTCTTCCCGGAGACCTCCTCGAACCTGCCGCCCCCGAGGTTCCTGTAGAGGCCGTTGCCGAAGAACGTCCTCTCGTACCGGATCCTCGCCTTCTCCGCGAAGACCTCCTCCCGCTTCTGCGCCCGGAAGTCGGGGTCCTCGAGGTAGGGGCCGAAGAACTTCTCGTACTTGCGTTCCGGCTCGACACGGGAGAGGTCGTAGTCGAACCCCGTCCACATGTCGGAGTGCATGTCGACGACGTAGAGGTCGAGCCGGCCGTCGCCGTCGTAGTCGAGGAGCCGCGCCGCGACCGCGCCCCACGGCGTCCGGCCGAGCGTCGCCTCGGTCACGTCCTCGAACCTGCCCTTCCCGTCGTTCCGGTAGAGCACGCTCCCGCCGAACATGTTGGTGACGAGGAGGTCCTGGTCCCCGTCCTCGTCGTAGTCGAGGGCCGCGGAGTCGCCGCCCCAGCCGACGCCCTCGAGACCCGCCTCGGCCGTCGCGACCGAGAAGGTCCCGTCCCCGTTGTTCCTGTAGAAGACGTTCCTCTCGATCTCGCTGTCGAAGAGCTGGAGCAGCGTGCTCGCGCCGGTGTAGTACCGGCCGATCGGCTCGTAGGTGTCGGTCGTCCACTTCGCGGTGTTCGAGAGGAAGAGGTCGAGGTCGCCGTCGCCGTCGGCGTCGAGGAACGTCGCCGCCTGGGAGTGCCCGATCCATGCGAGCCCCGCCTCCTTCGTGGCGTCCGTGAAGCGCCCGCTCCCGTCGTTGCGGAAGAAGGCGTTCCCGCCCCGCGTGGAGGTGACGAAGAGGTCCTCGTCCCCGTCGTTGTCGACGTCGTTGAACGCGGCGGACACGCAGATGCGGTCGTCCAGCGCGACCGGCCCGGCCGTCGCGGTGACGTCCGCGAAGGTCCCGTCGCCGTTGTTCCGGTAGAGGGCGTTCCCGCCGAGCTGGTTCAGGAAGTAGAGGTCGTCGTCGCCGTCGCCGTCGATGTCGGCCGCGGCGACGCCGCAGCCGTGGTCGTAGAAGTTCACCTTGAACTTCTCGCCCTGCTCGCCGGGCAGGAACTCCATCCGGAACGCGATGCCCGCCGCCTGCGCGCGCTCCTCGAACCCTCGCGCGGTCCCCGCGGTCGTCGCCGTTCCCCCCTCCTTGCCGCCGCAGGCCGCGGCGAGCACGAGGAGGAGGGGCGCGAGGTGGCGCCCCCGGCCGGGGGCCTCAGTCGTCTGCCTTCGCATGTCCCTCTCCCGCGCCCGCGAAGGGGCGCTCGCTTCCCTTGAGCACGTGTCCGCCGTGGACGCTCGCGTGGCGCTCCGCGGCCTCCCTCCGGGCGAAGACGCGGATCGGGTCGGGCGCCCCGTCGCTCACGTTGCCGAGCGTCCGGACGAACCACGCCGTCCCCGCGTCGATCTCCCTGCCCGACGCTCCGTCCGTCACGAGCACGGCGGCGGGCGCGATGCCGCGCCGGGCGATCCACGAAGCCGCGCACGTCACGCCGCAGAATCCGTGCGTCGCCCCTCCCTCTTCCGCGACACGGACGCGGAACGCCCTGTCGATCGCGACGCCGTCCATCTCGCACCGCTCCGGATGCCCGCGGAGGCGCTCCGCGAGGAGCGGCAGCGCCGCGATCGCGAGGAGCGCGACGGCGGCGGGGAGGTGGCGGCGGAGGCTCACGACCGCACCATCAGGACCGCGGCCATGAGCAGCGAGCCCAGGTAGGAGAAGCGCGCCGTGCGGAGGAGCGGGACCGACACCGCCTCCCCGGCGCCCGGCTGCCCGGCGCCGTCGCCCCTCCCGAGCCTTCGGGCGACGAAGGCCCAGCCGACGCCGAACGCGCCGAGGACGTGGAGGAGGATCCCGAGAATCGTCTCCGGCATCGAGCGGACGAGGCAGAAGACGCAGTTGTGGTAGGGGAGGTGCAGGAACCGCGGCGAGGCCACATCGACGAGGAAGACGAGGCCGAGCGGCAGCGAGACGACCGCGCCGGCGAGGGAGAGGGCGAGAGAGGGGGTGCCTCCACGGATCGCAGCGGAGATCGCGATCACGACGCACACGCCCAGCGCGAGGAACGCCGCCGTGACGCCCGCCCTCTGCCCGGCGCCCCCGGCCAGCAGCGGGCCCGCCGCGCGCGCGGACGGGTCC
>JAKLKT010000398.1:2789-6279 GCA_023150495.1 Planctomycetota bacterium | reverse complement strand
GCCCGCGCGTCGTTCCGGAGCGCGTTGATCCCGAGCGGCAGGCGGACGGCGTCCCGGACCGCCGCCGCCGCGCACGCGAGCGCGGCGACCGCCTCGGCCGGGAGCGCCTCCTTGAAGAAGGGTGCGTCGCCGTAGTTCTCGACGACGACCGCGTCGGCGCCGCCCCGCTCGTAGGCGCGGGCGTCGGAGACGGCGCGCCTCAGGACCGCGGCCATCGACCCGCCGTAACGCGGGCTCCCCGGCAGCGGCAGGAGGTGGACGACGCCGATCACGGGCCCGGGCACGGCATGGGCGCGCGGCACGGCCGGGATCGTACCCGAAAGCCTCCTTGCCCTCGCGCGCCGCCGTCGCGGAGAATGCGGCGACCATGCGGAGGCCGACGCTCCTCGCGCTCCTCGTCCTCGCGGCGATCGCCGGCGAGCGGTCGCGACTCCGCGCGGACCTCCCGGAGCGCTCCGACCGCGTCGTCTCCTGCACGATCAAGGCCCGCCTCGACCCGGCGCTCAAGGAGATCCGCGGCGAGATGGACCTCGTCTGGAGGAACGCCTCGAGCAAGCCGGTGGACGAGATCTACCTGCACCTCTACCTGAACGCCTTCCGGGACAAGGATTCGACCTTCATGCGGGAGGGGAGCGGGGAGGGGCGGGCCGGGTCGAACTGGGACGAGGAGCACCCGGGCTTCGTCCGCATCGACCGGCTCCGCGGCCCGGGCGACGCGGACCTCCTCCCGGCGCTGACCTTCGTGCAGCCGGACGACGGGAACGAGAAGGACGGCACGCTCGCGCGGCTGAAGCTCATGTCCCCCGCGCCCCCCCAGGAGACCCTCTCCCTGAAGGTCGACTTCACGAGCCGGCTCCCGCGCGTCTTCGCGCGCACCGGCTGGTCCGGCGACCCCGAGGATCCGGACTCCCTCTTCTTCATGGTCGCGCAGTGGTTCCCGAAGATCGCCGCGCTGCGCGTCGACGCGGAGGGCGAGCCGCGCTGGGACGCCCACCAGTTCCACCGGAACACGGAGTTCTTCGCGGACTACGGGACCTACCTCGTGTCGATCACGGTGCCCGAGGGGTACGTCGTCGGCGCGACCGGCAAGGGCACCGAGCCCGTCAGGAACGCCGACGGGACGGTCACGACGACCTTCCAGCAGGACGACGTGCACGACTTCGCGTGGACCGCGTCGCCGCGTTTCCGCGCGAAGGAGTTCACGTGGACCTTCGACTCCTTCTGCGACGAGTCGAGCAAGCTCGGCCTGAGGCTTCGCGAGCTCCTCGCGCGCACCGCGCAGCACCGCGGCCTCGAGGCGTCGCAGGTGAAGCCCGGGAACGCCGTGAGCGTGCGCATCCTCTACCAGGAGGACCACGAGGATCTCGTCGGGCGCATCTGGCACGCGGCGGGAGCGTCGCTCGCCTGCTACGGGATGTGGTTCGGCCAGTATCCCTACGGCACGCTGACGATCGTCGACCCGCCGTCGGGCGGGCGCGCCGCCGGGGGCATGGAGTACCCGACGCTCTTCACGATCTTCGCCGACGCGCACGCCCCGGACTACGCGACGGGCCTCGAGTCGGTCACGATCCACGAGTTCGGCCACCAGTTCTTCTACGGACTGCTCGGCTCGAACGAGTTCGAGGAGTCGTGGCTCGACGAGGGGTTCACGTCGTTCACGGACGCGCGCGTCCACGAGGTGGCGTTCGGCCCGGAGACCGCGGCGACGCGGTACGGCCCCTTCCACACCCCGCGATTCCGTCCCTTCGAGGCGCCCGGCGTCTACGCGCGGCTGCGTTCGCTCCTCGGGGTGGGCAAGCTCCTCGACGGCCTCCCGCACCCGTGGAAGCGGCCCGACTCGCTCCTCCCCGTGCCGGGCGGCGCGCCGTTCTGGGACTACCTGCGCGACATGCCCGCGCTCCACTTCGACGCGCACGTGCGGATCCCGCAGCCGCTCGGCGACCGCAACGGCTGGCTCCGCAGCGGCACGCGCGACGCGATGGTGCTCAAGGGGTGGGAGTTCGCGGACCGCACCGACTACCGCGCGAACAGCTACCCGAAGCCGTCGGTCCTCCTCTACACGCTGAAGGGGCTCATGGGGGAGGAGCCGTTCGACCGGATGATGTACTCCTATGCCGAGAAGTACCGCTTCAGGCACCCGACGACCGAGGACTTCCTCGCGGTCGCGAAGGGGCATGACCCGAAGACGGAGCGGTTCGTCGACGCGATGGTCGAGACGGCGGAGAGGTTCGACGCCGCGATCCTCGAGGCGAGCCAGCGGAAGGTGGATGACGGGGGGGCCGGGGGGCCGAAGTGGGAGTGGACGATCAAGGTCCAGCGGCGCGGCGCGGTCGAGCTGCCGATCGAGATCCGCGCGGGCGACGAGCTCCTCGAGACGTGGATGAGCCGCGGTCGCGAGACGACGAGGACCTTCCGCTTCCGGCGCGACGGCCCGCTCGGGACGGTGCGGCTCGGGCCCGCATGGCTCGCGTCCATCGACGCGGACCTCTCGAACAACACGAGAAGCGTCGAGGCGGACGGGCTCCCGGCGGCGACGCTCGCCGCGCGCTGGGCCTTCTACGTGGAGGAGATCGTGCGCTCGCACGCGGGGGTCGCGCGATGAGGGACCTCGCGGGCGCGCTCGCCGCGGGGCTCTGGGCGCCCGTCCGCAGGCCGAAGCTCGTCCTCGGGCTCTGGCTCGTGCGGCTCGTCCCGATCGTCCTCTTCTTCGCGCTGCCGCTCTTCGGCGCCGCGCGGGAGGAGATCGGGAAGAACCCCGACGCCCGCGCGCTCCTCGACGCGCCCGCGGACGGCAGCGGGTTCGCCTGGGCGTGGACGAACGACTTCCTCGCCGCGAGGTTCGACGCGCCGGAGCGGGTCTTCTGGCTCATCCTCGTCTCGTGGCTCCTCGTGGCCGTGCTCTCGGGCGGCCTCGTCTCGGCCTTCGTCCAGCGTCCGGAGGGCCCGCTGCTCCCGGCCTGCGGGCGGTATGCCGGGCGCTTCCTCCGCCTCGCGGCGGTCGCGGCGGTCCTCTTCTACCTCGCGGACGCGGCGGTGAACGGCGTCCTCGCGGAGGCGCAGGAGGAGGCGGCCCGCGCCGAGTTCACGCAGGAGTTCGGCGTGAAGCGCGCGTTCTGGCGCGGCATCCTCTTCCCCGCGCTCGCCGTGCTGATCGGCGCCGTCCACTCCTACGCCCGGATCGACGTCGTGGCGAACGAGCGGAGCTCCGCGCTCCTCTCCTTCGGTCGCGGGTTCGGCATCCTGCTGACGAGGCTCCCGAAGCTCCTCCTGCTCGAGCTCGCGATGCTCCTTGCAGCGGGGGTCGTCGCGCTCGTGGCCCATGTCCTCGTGCCGGTGGCCCGTCCGGGGACGGCCGGGGGGTGGGTCTCGTTCGGCGCCTTCCTCCTCGTGGCCGGGCTCCTCTCCTACCTCCGCACCGGGATCGAGCTCGGCGCCCTCGAGGCGCGGTGCCGCCTTCTCGTCCCCCCCGCGCCCCCCCTGTCCCGGCTCG
>JAKLKT010000398.1:0-2781 GCA_023150495.1 Planctomycetota bacterium | reverse complement strand
TCTCGGAACGCCGCCGCAAGCGGCCTCCTGAGCGGCCCCGCGGGTCAAGCCGCCCTCCCCGTAAGCCGAAAGGAGGGTGGCGGATTCCGCCCGTGCGCGATGAGCCAGTTTGATACGGAGAGAAACCTCCTCCACGCCCGGATCGTCTACTGGGGACCCTCCGGGGCCGGGAAGACGGCGACGCTGCTTTCCCTGCGGCCTCTCGTCGATCCCGAGGGGCTCTCGCGCGTCTACAGCGTGGCGAACGGCGGCGGCGCCACGGCGGCGTTCGACGTGCTGCCGGTCGAGGAGTTCAAGCTCGACTCGTGCCGCGTCCGGCTGCGCGCCGTCGCGGTGCCCGGCGCCACCCCGCGCACCTCCGCGCGGCTCGCGCTCCTCAAGGAGGCGGACGCGATCGTCTTCGTCGCGGACTCGTCCCCCGGCGCGGGCGAGGCGAACCGGCTCTCCTGGCAGGAGCTGCAGGGCACGCTCAAGTCGCGCGGGCTCTCGCTGCCGACGGTCGTCTCGATCCACAAGCGCGACCTTGCGGAGGCCCTGCCCGCCGCCGACGTGCGGCGCTTCCTCGGGGCCCTCGCCGTGCCGGTGTTCGAGACCGCGTCCGACGGCCGCGGGGTCCTCGACGCGTTCGCCGAGGTCTTCCGGCTGCTCGTCGCGGCCCTCGCGAAGCGGCACGCGCTCGATGCGCCGGCGGAGGCGAGTCCCGCGCGGATGCTGCCGCAGCTCGCGCGCGGGGCGGCGCCGCGCGCGTCGAAGGACAGCCGGCACCTCGTGGTCCGCGTGTCGGGGCCGGAGCTGCCGGGGCCCGAGCAGGCGCTCGACGCGCAGCTCGGTCTCCTCCAGGCGCACGTCGAGGCGGACGCGCAGCTCCGGATCCTCCAGGAGCGCAACCAGGAGCTCTCCGCGGCGAACCGCATCGCGCGGTCGATCCTCGGCGCGATGGAGGTGGACAACCTGCTCGTCGTGCTGGTGGACTCGGCGGCGGAGCACCTGCGCGTTACCCACGCGACCTGCGTGCTCTTCGATCCGAAGGCGCGCGACGCCCTGCGGTCGCACGTGATGGGGTTCGGGCGCGATCCGGTCCTCGGCCTCAAGGACGACGCCGCGCGCAAGTTCTTCGAGCTCCTGCGCAACTCCGACGGCCCGGTGCCGTTCCAGGAGGAGCACAATCCGGATCTCCTCGCGGCGCTCCGGCAGGTCGACCGCCGCGTGCGCCGTGCGATGCTCCAGCCGATCAAGGGCGACCACGACAAGCCGACCGGCTGGATCGGCGTCTACCACGTCGGCGACGAGCCGCGCCTGAACACGCAGGCGATGCTCTTCCTGAGCACGGTCAGCCGGATCGCGGCGCTCGGCCTCGAGAAGATCGCGCTGGTGGACCGGCTGCAGCGCGCGCAGACCGCGCTCGAGGGGACCGTGCGGCAGCGCACCGCCGACCTCGAGATGGCGAACGCGAAGATCCGGGCGCTCAACCGCGGCCTCGAGTCGCGCGTGAAGGAGCGGACGCGCGCGCTCGACGAGTCCAACCGGAAGCTGCGCGAGACGCAGGCGGCCGCGATCCACCGCGCTCGCGTGAGCGGCATGGGGCAGGTCGCGTCGTCGTTCGCGCACGAGATCAACAACCCGCTCGCGGCGCTCGCCGGCAACCTCCAGTTCATGCGCGAGAACCTCGACGAGGTGCGCGCGCGCATCGCCGCGGCCGCGCCCGGCGCCACGGATGCGCTGCGCGCGCTCGAGGAGTTCGAGGCCATCATCGGCGAGTCGCAGGACGGCGCGAAGCGCGTCTCCTCGATCATCGCGAGCCTGAAGCGCATCGGCGGCGAGGAGAGCCCGCAGCACACCGTCTCGCTGAACGCGCTCGTCGCGGACGCCGCGATGCTCCTCGAGGAGCGGCTCCGCGGGTCGGCGGAGCTCGACTTGAGCCTCGGCACGCTGCCCGAGATCGAGGGGGACGGCGTCGAGCTCGGCCAGGTGATCCTCGCGCTCCTCACGAACGCCGTCGAGGCGGTGGAGAAGAAGGGGGTCCGGGGGCACATCGCGGTCACGACGTTCGCCGCGGGCGACAAGGTGACGCTCACGGTCAAGGATGACGGCGTCGGCATGGCCGAGGGCCTTCTCGAACGGGTGTTCGAGCCCTTCACGACGACGAAGACAGAGCCCGCGGCGGGCCTCGGGCTGCACGTCGCCTACCAGGCGTTGCAGCGCCACGGCGGCACGATCCGGCTGAAGAGCAAGCCCGACGAGGGCGCGACGGCGACGGTCGTGCTGCCGGTGAAGGCGCGCGCGGCCGTGGACGCAGGGGCGGGGGCGAGCGCCCCGTGACGGCGACGATCCGCGTCCTCGTCGTCGACGATGTGCGGCTCGTGCTCACGAGCCTCCGCCGCCTGCTCGAACGCGCGGGATTCCACGTAGAGGTGGCGGAGTCGGGCGCGGACGCGCTCGCGCTGCTCGGCCGCGCGGAGGTCGACATCGTCCTCTCGGACTTCATGATGCCCGGGATGAACGGCATCGAGCTGCTGCGCGAGGTCGCGGCGAAGTGGCCGCACGTGCGGCGTGCGATGCTCACGGCGCAGGCGGACAAGGACCTCCTCGACCGCTCGCTCGCGGACGGCCTCCTCCACGCCGCATTCCAGAAGCCCTGGAACAACCAGCACCTGGTAGCCGATCTTTTCCGGATCCGGGCGTCCTAACCAGTTCGTGTGAAAGGCGTTGCGGCCGAAGGGTGCGGCACGCGTGCCGCACCTCGCGGGCTCCCGCGCCGGGCGCTCAGCTGCGCCCTGGCAT
>JAKLKT010000397.1 GCA_023150495.1 Planctomycetota bacterium | reverse complement strand
GTCCGCCGCGACGTCGTCGCCGAGGAGCCGGCGCGCGAGCGCGCGGAGAAACGAGTCGTGCTCGAGAAGACTCTCGACCTGCGGGTTCGTCATCCCCACCTGCCAAGAGCGCCCCGTCTGTACCCTCAGGGGAGTATACGCGCCCGCGAGCGGCGTCGGGACGCGCTTTCGGCCCGAAAATGCGCGCGGATCCCGATGCGACGGGACGGGCGGCCGCGGGCATGAGGGAGATCGGGACCGCGTCACACCGGTCGCGCGCCGCGCACGCGAGCGAATGCGCGACGGGAGACATCGCGCCGGACATACTGGGGTGGCCGGCGAGACGGTCGCCGCCCCGGGGAAGCGCGAGTGGCGCAGCACCGGATGCCAGGACACAGCAGGCCCGCGGACCGGCACGCGGGTCGATGGAGGAATGAGACATGAGAAGGTTCCTTGCGATCGGCGCGACGGCCGCGCTGGCGCTCCTCGCGGGCTGCGGCGGAGGCGGCGGCTCGTCGGGCGGCGGGGATCCCCCGCTCCAGGCGCTCGACCAGCAGTCGCTCGTCGTGCAGATGGACCAGAACGGGGACAGCGAGCTCGACCTCGTGACGCTCGACATCAGCGAGAGCCCGTTCGTCATCCTCGAGTGCCTCTACGGCCTCCCCGGCGGCGACTTCGACGACGTCACCGACGCCGTGAAGGGCCGCGCCATCGACCCCGCGGTGTCCGGCGCGCTCGCGACCTACGTCGGCGGCTCCATGGGCGTCGCGGACCGGACCGAGCTGGATGTCACGAACTCGAACGGCGACCCGATGCGGGTCGTCATCTTCGAATAGGAGGCGGCGATGAAGACTCTTATCCTCCGCCTCTCTGCCGTGCTGCTCCTCGCGGCCGGCGCCTTCGCCCAGTCCATCGACGAGGTCAGGCCCGCCTGCGCCGCCCCCGGCGACGCCGTGCTCATCAAGGGGAGCGGCTTCGGCGAGGAACCGACCGTCACCTTCGGCACGACGGAGGCGGAGATCCTCCGCGGCAGCGGGGACCGGATCATCTGCCGCGTGCCCGAGGGGCTCGACGCCGGCAACACGACGGTCTCGGTCGACGGCGCGTCCGCGGCCTTCCATGTCCTCGCGGAGGGCGCGCCGGCGATCGTCCACGTCAGCACCGGCACCGCGACGCCCGGGATGCTCGTCTTCTTCGTGGGCGCGCGGCTCAAGGGCGCGAACGCGAAGTTCACCGACGGCGACACCGAGGTGGCGACCGTCGAGCTGAAGGGCGGCAGGCGCGCGGCCTACCTGAAGGTGCCGGCCGATCTCGCGCCGGGCACCTACACGATCGTGATCGCGAACGAGGCGGGCGAGTCCGGCCCGTGCTCGCCGACGCTCGTCGTCGTCGAGGAGGGCGAGCCGACGCTCACGTCGATCGAGCCCTCGGAGCAGCTCCCCGGCCGCTCGGTCCTCTGCAAGGGCACGGACCTCGGCCCCGTCGGCTTCTGCTTCCTCACGTGGACGGACGACGGCGGCAATGCGATCTTCACGTACGGCTTCACGAACGGCTACGACCGCGTGCACACGTGGGTGCCGTGGGAGGCCGAGGCGGGCGCCACGTACGACGTGACGATCGACTTCGCCGACGGCTCCACCACCGAGGGAACGGGCGCCTTCGCCTACACGGTCGGCACCCCGGAGCCCCCCGAGATCACCGAGCTCGAGTACGACGCGGGCCCCGCCGGGAGCCTCGTCACCATCTACGGCACGAACCTCGTCGGCGGCGGCTTCGCCTGGCCGGTCGTCGAGTTCACGCGCGACGGCGTCTCGACCGAGGCGCTCGTCTACTACGCCTTCGGAAGCTACCCGGGCGGCGGCGAGGGTGGCGGCCACGACAAGGGCGGGCCGAACGCGCTGCAGGGCGGCTTCGGCTGGGACGGGGTCGACCAGATCCTCGTCGAGGTGCCGAGAGAGCTCGAGGACGGCGAGTATGAAGTGACCGTGACCGTGAGCGGGCAGACGTCGAACGCCGCGCTCTTCACGGTCGGCGACCTGCCGCTCGAGGTGACCTCCATGAGCCCGGACAGCCAGGGGCCGTGGGGACCCGAGGGCGTGGTCGTGATCGAGGGCACGGGCTTCGGCGTGCCGGACTACGACTTCATCATCGCGGAGGGCCGCGACGCGGGCCTCGCCGGCGACCCGAACGGGATCCCGTTCGAGACCTACTTCAAGGTCACGGTGACCTGGCAGGGCGCCGAGGGCGACCCGCTCGAGGGCTACGTGCTCTGGCACACCGACCGGGAGATCCTCGTGATCCCGCCGGGCGGCTGGGACGACCCGCTGCCCGTCGGCGAGTACACGGTCCTCGTCACGGTCGAGTACGACGACGAGAGCACCGAGACCGTCGAGGCGGGGACCTACACGGTCAACGAGAAGGGCGACGGCCCCGGGCACGGATTCCCGGGCGATCCCGGCGGCATGATCCGCAACGAGTAGACCTCCCAGACGTGGCCGGAGGGGAACCGCGCGTGCGGGACCCCTCCGGCTCCCTTCCCCGGCCTCCCCGGGAACCGCGCCGCGCGGATCGCGTCCAAGGAGGGATGCGAAGCGCGGCGCTCCTCCTCCTCGCCCTTCCCCTCCTCGCGGGCGATCTCGGACCGCTTCTCGCGAAGCTCAAGGACCCGGCCACGCGCGTGGAGGCCGCGCGCTCGCTCATCGAGCACGGCACGCCCGCGCTCGAGGAGCTGCGCGAAGCCGCCGCCGCCGACCCCGCGATGAAGGAGCACGTCGACGCGATCGTGCAGGAGATCGGGAGGCGCGAGCCGCACGGCCTCCTGTTCCACGCGGGCGTCCCGCGGACGCGCCTCACGCTCGCGCACGTGAACGGCGACGGCATGAAGCTCTCGATCGGCGTCACGAACCGCGGGACGGAGACGGTCGTGCTCTGGCCCCGCTTCTCGCTCCGGCTCCTCGACGCGGAGGGGCGGGAGGTGAAACGGAGCCTCCGTATCGGGCGCTGGGGTCGCGGCCGCTCGAGTCGCTGGATCGAGGACGTGAAGTACGTCGAGCTCGCGCCGGGGGCGAAGTGGGGTCTCGAGACTCCGCTCTCGCGCTACATGCACGACGAGAAGTGGATCGAAGGGTGGGAGGTGAAGGAACCCGGGACCTACACGATCGAGGTCACCTACCGCTTCGACCGGCAGTCGGTGAAGAGGACGTGCGACCCGGAGTGGGACGCGCTCGACGATCCGGCGAAGCCCTGGAACCGGGCGGTCGAGATGACACACGTGTTCACGGCCGGGATGACCGTCGCGGCGCGGTAGCGTTTCCCGATGGCACGGGGTGGGCCTGTCAATCTGACAAGCCCCCCGGGCGCCGTCGCGGCCCTACGGAGTGGCACGCACCTTGCATTCGCACCCTCCGCGCGGCGACGCGGGGGAGCGGTTCCCCCGATCTGTGCCGCGGTTTCCAGTGGGAGGTGAATGCCAATGGCCAACCTGATCCGCCTGACCGGGCTCGAGGGCCTC
>JAKLKT010000396.1 GCA_023150495.1 Planctomycetota bacterium | reverse complement strand
CGGGAGGGTCCTCCGCCTCCGGACGCTCGCCGTCGCCGCGACCGTCCTCCTCGCCCTTGGCCTCGCGCTCTACCTCCGGGGCGGCGAGGCGCCGGGGCACTTCGAGGCCAAGGACCCGCCGCCCTCCCCGCCCGCCGAGGCGCAGGCGCCCGCGCCGGTCGACCGGCAGGAGGCGAAGGGCGGGTCCGCTCTCGAGGACAGCCTGGAGCGCGACGCCCGCGCCGCAGGAGGGGTGAAGCTCGGGAAGGCCCGCGGGGCCCCGGAGAAGAAGGAGGATGCGGCGGATCTCCTCGCCGCGGTCGCGAGGTCGCGAAGGGTCGCGCCTGCGGAACGGAAGGCGTACCTCCGCGAGCTCGCGGCGCTCGGGCCCGCGAGGGCGCTCGAGCACGTCCGGGCGGTCGCGGGCGAGGACACCCCCGTGCAGATCCTGGAGCGACGGCGCGACGGGTCGCCGCCCGTGCTCGCGGCGATCCGGCTCGAGGACCGCGAGGAGGCGAACCTCGTGAGGTCGATCCTCGGCGCGTCGCCCTCGCCCGCCGCCCCCGCGGCCGCCCTCGCCGTCGAGCCGGCGGAGGACCAGGTGACGGCCGATGTCCGGGGAACGCCGGAGGAGCTCGCGCGCCTCGGCCGCTGGCTCGCGCTGCTCGATCTCGCGCCGTCGAAGGACGTGAGGCCAAGGGTGCAGGTGTTCGGCGAGGCGGGGCGCGACGAGGTCGAGGAGGCCGGGCCGCAGGTGGAGACGGCGGTCGTGAAGCTCTCGTTCGGCAAGCCGCCGGAGCCGAAGCCCGAGGAGACGTCCCCGAAGGGGAAGTGAGGGGGCTCCGGGGGCTTCCTGGGCCGCGTCGGGCCTACGGCGCGCCGCCGTACTTCTCGAGGCGGTACCGGATCTGGTCGCGCGTCATCGCGAGCAGCTGCGCCGCGCGGCTCTGGTTGCCGCCGCTCCGGTCGAGCGCCTGCCGGACGAGGTCGCGCTCCAGCGCCTCGATGTCGAGCCCTTCCTGCGGCAGGTCGAGCAGCCGGCCGGTCGCGGGACGCGGCTGCCCGTCCGCCTCGAGGCTGAAGGCGAAGTCCTTCGCCGTGAGCATCGGCCCCTGCCCGAGGATCATCGCGCGCTCGACCGCGTTCCGCAGCTCGCGCACGTTGCCCGGCCAGGGGTGGCGGAGGAGCGCCTCCTGCGCCGCCTCCTGGATGCCGGTCACCTGCTTGTTGAAGTCCCGGTTGAACTTGTCGAGGAAGAAGCGCACGAGCGCCGGGATGTCCTCGGGGCGCTCGCGCAGCGCCGGGATCCGGATCGGGAAGGTGTTCAGCCGGTAGTAGAGGTCGAGCCGGAACCGGCCCTCCTTGACCGCGCGGTCGAGGTCCGCGTTCGTCGCGGCGACGACGCGGATGTCGACCGTGATGTCCGCGACGCCGCCGAGCCGCTTGAAGGTCTTCTCCTCGAGAACCTGCAGGAGCTTGCTCTGGAGCCCGAGCGGCATGTCCCCGATCTCGTCGAGGAAGACCGTGCCGCCGTCGGCGACCTCGAACAGGCCGGGCTTCATGGCCTTCGCGTCCGTGAAGGCGCCGCGTTCGTGGCCGAAGAGCTCGCTCTCGAGGAGCGTCTCGGGGATCGCGCTGCACGTGATCGTGAGGAAGGGCTTGCCGCGCCGGTCGGAGGCGTCGTGGAGCGCGCGCGCGACGAGCCCCTTGCCGACACCGCTCTCGCCGAGGAGCAGGACGGTGTTCGCGCGGCTCGCGGCGAGCTTCCTCACCAGCGCGACGATCTCCCGCATCGCGGGGCTCTCGCCGACGATCGGGGCGACCCCCTCGGCGGCCTGCATCCGGCGGAGCGTCTGCACCTCGCGCCGGAGCCGCGTGGTCTCGAGCGCGGTCCGCACGTTCAGGACCATCTCCTCGGTGTCGAACGGCTTGTTCAGGTACGTGAAGGCGCCCTGCCGCATCGCCTCGACCGCCTTCTCGACGTTGGCGTACGCGGTCATGAGGATGACCGGCACGTCCGGCGCCTCGGCCTTGAAGGTCTTCAGGAGGTCGAACCCCTCGCCGTCCGGCAGCTTGTGGTCGAGGATCACGCAGTCCATGTGCTGGCGCGCGAACGCGCGTTTGGCTTCGGCCACGTCCGCGGCCTCGTGCACGACGTAGCCCTCCGCCGCGAGGCTCTCGCGCAGCGTGAAGCGGATGAGCTTCTCGTCGTCGACGACGAGGACGTTCTCCCGGCTCACGGCGTTCCCCCCGCGCCCCCCCTCGTTCCGCCTGGAGGGCCTCCTTCGGCCGCGGAAGGACGACCACGAACGTCGCCCCCTGCCCGGGCCCGGTCTTCACCTCGATCCGCCCGCCCATGGCGAGCACGAACTTGTGCACCACCGCGAGGCCGAGCCCCGTCCCCTGCGCGCGCGTCGTGAAGAAGGGCTTGAAGAGACGGGGCAGCACGTCCTCCGGGATGCCGGGCCCGTCGTCGGCCACCGTGATCAGCGTCTTGTCGGCCTGGTCCGTGGCGCCGAGCCGGATGCGCCCCGAGCGCGCGCCCAGCGCCTGGCCGGCGTTGAGCAGCAGGTTCACGAGGATGTTCTCGAGGAGCTGCGGGTCGGCGCGCACGAGCGTGCCGTGGGGGACCACGAGCTCGACGCGATGGCTCTTCAGGTCGGGCTCCTCGGCGAGCGCGCGCAGGATGCGCTCGCAGAGCTCCTTCAGCTCGAGCGGCGCGGGGCGCGGCCGCGGCGGCTTCGCGAACGTAAGCAGGTCGCGGATCGTCTCGTCGAGGCGGCGCACCTGGCGCTGGACCTCCTGCACGACCTCGGCGCGCGGGTCGTCGCCCTTGAACCCGCGCCCGAGGACCTGCACGGCGCCGCCGATGCCCGCGAGCGGGTTCTTGATCTCGTGGGCCACCGCCGCCGCCATCTCGCCGATCGCGGCGAGGCTCTCGCGCCGGTTCAGCTCCTCGCGGATGCGGTCGCGCTCCGTGACGTCCCGGACGATCGACGCCCGCCCCGCGTAGCGCCCCTGCGCGTCGCGGAGCACGGTCGACGAGATCTCGCAGCGGATGCGGCGGCCGTCGCGCGTGATGCGCTCGCCGGAGTGGGCGCGCAGGACGCCGCGCTGGTCCGTGCCGCGGCGAAGCGCGTCGAGCTCGCGCTGCGCGTCGTAGCCGGGCGGGTAGAGGAGCGAGGCGTGCTTGCCGAGGATCTCCTCCTCCTTCCAGCCGAAGATCTGCTCGGCCCCGCGGTTCCACGTGGAGACGCGGTCGTCGACGTCGAGCGTCAGGATGCCGTCGATCGAGGTGTCGAGGATGTGGGCGAGGAGCAGCCTGTGGCGCTGGAGCTCCCGCTCGTCGCGCGCGACGACGGCGCTGTACACCCGCGCCGCGACGTACGCGGCGAGGAAGGGGGCGAGGATCCCCTGGAGGTTCCGCAGGAACGCCCGCGACTCGTCGCCCACGTCCGCGAGCGGCTCGCGCTCGATCCCCGTCCAGAGGACGAAGAGGAGGCACGCGAAGGCCGCGCAGAAGAGCAGGC
>JAKLKT010000395.1 GCA_023150495.1 Planctomycetota bacterium | reverse complement strand
GGGATCTCCTCGCCGCCGGGCGGGTCTACGACGCGCTCGACCTCTTCCTCATCGCGAACGACGAGAAGGGCATCTCGGAGATCTTCTCCAAGGCGGTCCTCGAGGGCCTTCCGGTCCTCCTCCTGATGCTCAAGCGCGCGGGCCGGCCCATCTCCCCGAAGGACTGGTCCGAGGCCGCCCGGAAGGCGCTCTCCGAGGGGCGCCACCGCGAGGCCTTCCGCTGCTTCCTCGAGGCCGGGGACGAGGACGGGCTCGCACGGGTCCGCGAGAAGCTCCCCGGCTACGAGATCTACACGCCCCAGGGCAAGTAGCCCCCCTGGCTCACCGAAGCGCGGGGCGTCAGTCCCCCCGGACCTTCTTCAGGTGGCGCAGGTAGGCCTGCTCGAGCTCCTTCCACTGCGCCTCGTCCTTGAGGCCGAGGATCTCCGCGAACGCCTCGGCCGGGCTCGCGAACTTCTCGGCGACCGAGGCGTCCGTCCTGTAGCGCTCGGGCTTCCTGCCGCCCCGGAACGCCGTCAGCGCAAGGTCCATGAGCTTCGCGCGGTACTTCCCGTCGTCGGCCTCGTGGAGGAAGTGCACGAGGAGCCACCCGTGCGAGTAGAGCAGCTTCGCCGTGACCCCCTCCTGCGTCCCGAGCCACTGGGAGGCGGCCTCCGGCAGATCGTCCTGGTCCCCGATCCGCGCGATCCAGTGCGCGAGGTTCTTGCCGTAGTTGTCGGGCCGCAGCTGGACGAGCTCCCGGACGGGGACCGCGGGCACTCCGTTGTCCCTCATCCCGCGCAGGAACTCGATGCGACGGGGCGGCATCCCCGAGAAGGTCGCCTTGCCCGACGCCGGGTCGAGGTCGATGCCTCCGCCGAGGTACTCCGCGAGCCCCTCGGTGAGCCAGATGCCGGTCCACTCCTCCATGTAGTTCTCGAACTTCTTCACCGGGTCGTTCGAGTAGTGCCACTGGAGCTGGTGGAACGCCTCGTGCGCGACGTCGCCGCCGAAGAGCGCCTTCTCGTTCGCCTCGCCCGGGGCGCGGAGCACCGCCCACTTCGTGCGGAGCGAGAAGAAGCCCGGGACATCCCCCGCGGCGTCGAGCCCCTCGCCCTCGCGCACGAACTTGCCGAGGTCGTCCGCGGTCGGCACGACGAGATCGCAGTAGTACTTCCCGGCCTCGACGGGCTGGAGGCCGAGCGGCTCGCGGATCTTCCGGTCGAACTCCTCGCGGAGGAGCTTGAGCGCGGCGCCCCACTTCCTCCCCTCGCCGAGGACCGCGTCCCGCGCCTTCGCGCCGTCGTCGCCCTCGTCGTAGGCGATCAGCAGGACGAAGGGCGCCTCCGCGACGGGGGCGAACCCGACCTTCCGCGGGCCGGTCGAGAGCATCGGCTTCGCCGTCCGGATGAACCGCTCCGTCGGCTCCGCGGCCGGGTTCTCGTCGAGCTTCTTCTTCCACGCGACGAACTCCTCGATCTTCCCGGTGGCCTCGGCGTACTTCTCGGGTTTCAGCCAGAGGCCCTTGCCGGGCTTCACATCGAGGGCGTCGAAGTAGTCCTGCAGCTCGGCGGGCGTCTCCTTCGACGCCTCGATCTGCTGCCAGATCGCGTCGAAGGCCGGGTACTCGCGCAGGTCCTTGTTCCCCGCCCGCGCGTTGGCCGCCTTGTCGCTCGGGTCCTTGCGGAGAAGCGCCGCCTGGATCCGCCCCTCCTTGTCCGCCCAGAAGGCCGCGTCGGCGCCGTACTTCGCGCGCCCCTCCTCGACGAGTCCCCGCAGCTGTTCCGCGGAGAGCGTGTCGAGGAGACCCTGCTGCCGCGCCCACCACTCGACGGCGCTCTCGGCCTTCCCCCCCCCCGCGCCCCCCCCGCCTCCGGTCGCGAGGACGATCACGACGACCGCGACGACCGCCAAGACGCCGATGCCGACGAAGAGCGGCATCTTCGACTTCGCCGGGGCGCCTTCCGCGCCGCGCCGGGCCCCTCGCTCGCCGCCCGGGGCCTCCGCCGGCCGGCGTCGGCTCGGCGCCGGGGCCGGGGCGGGCGATCCCGCCTTGTCCTTCGGCGTGAAGGCGGGCCCCGACTCCTTGAGCGACTTCTTCACCGCGGTGGCCTCGCCCACGACGAGGATCGCCCCGCAGCTCGCGCACGCGAACTTGGAGCCCGTCTCGAGCTTGCTGATGTCGAGCATGGTGCCGCACTGGGCGCACTTCTGGCGACGCATGGTTCCCTTCTACTCGATCGAGGCGTACGTCGCACGCTGCAGTGCGCGCCACGCCTCCGATCCCTTGACCTCGAAACACTCCTCGAAGAACAGGATCCCCTTCCCGGTCCCCTCGATCTGCGCGCGGAGGAAGCGCTCGAGCTGCGGCCGGCGCTCCTTCTCGAGGTGGCGCACGAGGAGCCAGGCGAGGTCGGTGAATCCCCCGTCCGGGAGGAGCATCGGCTCGCCGGGCACCTCGACGTCCTCCTGGATGGAGAGGTGCTCCCACCGCCCGAGCCGGCCGCGGCGGCCCACGACCATGTCGAGCCGCGGCATCTCCCACGGGCCCCTGAGCGCCTGGCCCTCGATCGGCGTCTTCACGCGTCGCGAGGCGAGGAGGGCCGGGAGCCCCTCCTTGAACCAGTAGTCCTCCGACCGTGTCCAGTGGTTGATCGTCGGGTCCTTCGGGTCCCTCGCGCTGCCCCGGAGGATCTGGAGCGCGCCGAGGTACGCCGCGGTCTCGCGGAAGAGGTCCATGGCGTTCGCGTCCGCGGGCTCGGCGAGGTACGCCCAGCCGCTTGCCTCGTGGAGGAAGCCGAGGCGGTAGGGCTGCTCCGCCTCGGTGCGGTGGAGGCGCGCGACGAGGTCCTGGTACCACTCCCGGTCCTCGAACACCCACTGCGGGAGGAGCTCGTGGGCGTCGAGCGGGTGCGCCTCGAGCGTCCCGGGGAAGAGCGTCCGCAGATCGTCGACGAGCTCCGCGTAGACCCCCGTCCAGTCGGCGAGCCGCTTCAGGCGCACCTCGCGGCGCCCCGCGAGCCGCGCCTCCTCCTCGGCCGGGTCCGCCTCGGGGTCGCGCGCGAGGTCGCGTGCCGCGTAGAAGACGAGGAAGGGCCCGACGCGGACGTGGACGAACGGGTAGTCGGCATGGACCGACGCCTTGGCATGCAGGAGCGCGCGCTGCTCGGCAGCGTAGGAGGGGTCCGCCTCGAGCCGGTCGAGGTGAAGGGCCGCCTCCCCGAGCCTCGCCCGCTCGACCTCGAACTCCTGCTGCGTGAGGAAGACGGGGCGGCCCTCCTCGACCCAGGGGCCGTAGCGGTCGAGCAGCTCGATCATCTGCTCCGTCGGCGCGCGCGTCTCGACGATCCGCCTCCAGGTCGCCTCGAACGCGTCGATGCTCTGGAGCGTGCGCCGCCCGGCCAGCTCGTTCGCCTCGAGGTCGTCGGGATCGAGCACGAGGATCCGCTCCGCGGCCCACGCCGCGCGGCGCCCCCACCACTCGGCGTCCGCGTCGAAGCCGAACCGCCTCCCCTCCTCGAGGAGGAGGCGAAG
>JAKLKT010000394.1 GCA_023150495.1 Planctomycetota bacterium | reverse complement strand
CGCGACCATGCTCTCGATCGGCTGGATCGCGAGCCGCCGCCAGAAGGACTCCGAGGACTTCTTCCTCGGCGGGCGGAACCTGCCGTGGTGGGCGGCCGGCGTCTCCATCATCGCGGCGTCGTTCGGCGGGTTCTCGCTGATCTCGCTCACGGCGTTCGCGTCGGAGCGGGGTCAGGGCCTCCGCTGGCTCCAGCTCCAGCTCGGCGACCTCCTCGGCCTCGCCGTCGTGATGGTCGTCTTCCTGCCGTTCTTCTCGAACCTCCGCATCACGACCGCGTACGAGTACCTCGAGCGGCGGTTCGGCGTCGCGACGCGGACGGTCGCGAGCGCGCTCTTCATCGGCCAGACGATGGCGCGCGCGGCGCTCCTCGTCTACGCGCCCGCCCTCGCGGCGAGCGAGGTCCTCGGCTGGCCCCTGCACTGGACGATCCTCCTGACGACCGTCGCGGCGATCTTCTACAGCTCCTCCGGCGGCCTCCTGGCGGTCGTCTGGACCGACTTCGTCCAGATGGCCGTCGCGCTCTTCGCGGTCGCGTACTGCCTCCTGGTCGTCACGAGCGATGTCCCGGGCGGTCTCCCGGCGATCCTCGATCACGCGGACGCGGAGGGGCAGCTCCAGGCGGTCACCATCGCGCCCGACCCCGGCACGCCGCTGAACCTCGTCGGGGCGCTCGTGCCCTACGCGGTGCTCGCGTGCTCGCTCTTCGGCACGGGGCAGCAGGCGGTCCAGCGCTTCCTCGCGTGCAGGGACCTCCGCTCCGCGCGCCGCGCCGCGATCTCGGCGTGGGCGGTCGGCGCGGTCGCCGTCTCCCTCACCCTCTTCCTCGGCGTCTGTCTCGGCGCGTGGGCGGACCTCGTGCCGGGCGCGTCGCTGCCGAAGGGGAACAGGGTGCTCCCGTCGTTCATCGACGCACGCCTCCCCGCGGGCGTCGCGGGCCTGCTGATCGCCTGCGTCCTCGGCGCGTCGATGGCGAGCCTCGACGCCCCGATCCACTCGACGTCGACCGCGGTGCTCGTCGACTTCGTGCGGAGGTTCGCGCGGCGCCCCCCGGACGCGAGGCGGGAGCTCTTCTGGGCCCGCTTCGCGGTCGTCGCCTTCGGCCTCGCCGCGGCCTCGGGGGCGCTCTATGCCTCGACCCTCGCGGAGGGGATCCTCGACAGCCTCGTGAGGTGGCTCGGCTACTTCGCCGGGCCTCTCCTCGGCCTCTTCCTCCTCGGGATGCTCTCGCGGCGCGCCAACGAGGCGGGCGCCCTTGCGGGGGTGGCGGCGGCGTTCGCGCTGCTCGCGGCGGGGATCCGCTACGGCGTGCCGTGGGGCTTCCACCCCCTCTGGCTCGCCCCGGCCTCCGCGGCCGCGACCGGGGGCGTCGGGTGGGCGGCGAGCCTCCTTTGGCCTCCCCCGGACCCCCTCCGCCTCCGGGGCCTCGTCCGGGGGAATCCGGGACCGCCGGATTAGGCTTGAATTGGCGGGCCGGTTCTTCTTAACTAGCCGGTCCCCAAGCGGGGTCGTGGAGGCGCAAGCCCTGGGCAGTCAGCAGTTCGGCGCGGTGAAGCCGCGCCGCAGGTCGGCATAGTCCGAAGGGAGGAACGAAATGGCGGCAGGCGGAAATCCCCTGGCGCGGATCGTCTCGGCAATCATGATCGTGGCCCTTGTCGGCGGCACCGCCGTCGCGCAGGGCGGGACCGCGGCCGAGAAGCTCGACGAGGGGCTGAAGCTCCTGCGGGCAGGGGACCGTGAGTCGGTCCAGAGGGCCATCGGCGTCCTGCGCGAGGCCTTGGCCGCCGACCTCTCGAGCGACGACGCGCTTGCGGCGCTGGCCCAGGCGGAGTACGCGGGCTGGCAGGCGCTCCTGAATCTCATGGCGTCCGGCGCCGAGGGGGCCAACGTCGCGGTCGCGATCCTCGACATCGCGACGCCGCGGCTCCCCGAGAAGGCGTTCAGCGACGAGGAGCTGCGCGATCTCGTCAAGAAGGCGTGCGAGTCGGAGAGCTACTCGGAGCGCTTCGACGCGGGCGTCACGCTCGGCCGCGTGTACGGCGAGTTCGCGGTGCCCTACCTGCTCGCCTACCTCGGTTCCTCGAACACGGACCAGATGACCAACGCGCATCTCACGCTGATGATGCGCATCGGCCGCACGGCCGTTCCGCCCCTCAACGTGGCGCTCAGGAACGGCAGCGCGACGGTGCGGCGGATGGTCGCGCACGAGCTCGGCCAGATCGGCGACGAGCGCTCGCTCGCGGCGGTGGCCGAGGCGACGCAGGACCAGGACCAGGACGTTCGCAACGCGGCGATCAAGGCGCACGAGAACCTCGTCGCCAAGTTCGCGTGGGCCGCGAACATGGGCCCGGCGGAGCTCCACCTCCGGCTCGCGCAGCTCTACTACCAGAGCAACTACCGCGTGATGGCCTTCACCGACCGGCCGCTCGTCACCTGGTCGTGGAGCGACCGGCTGATCTACACGCCGGTTCCGAAGCATCTCTACGTCCTCAAGATGGCCGAGGCCGAGTGCTACGACGCGCTCCGCGTCGATCCGGGCAACCACGAGGCGCGCTCGATGCTCGCGCGCGTCCTCGCGACCGAGAAGATGGCGTCGGACGCCGTCGCGCCCCAGTCCGAAGGCGACGAGCTCACGGCGGCCTACGCGGCCGGGCTCAGCAACGCCGAGGGCACCGTGGCCGCGCTCGGCTGGACCACGCTCTCCGACGCGCTCGCCGCGAGCCTCGACCAGAACGACAAGACGGCGGCGACCTTCCTCCTCCGCGTGATGCCGTCGGTGTACGGCGGCACGGACTTCACGAGCGACAACCCGGTGGTGCGGGCCACGACCGACACGTCGGCCGGCGTGCGCATCGCCGCGGCCGAGGCGATCCTCCGCTGCAACGGCATCCGGAGGCTCACGGCCTTCCCCGACCCGGACGGATTCATCAACCTCGTGGCGCAGTCGGTCGGCGAGATCGTCCCGCGCCAGATCCTCGTGGTCGACGCGAGGGACGACCGCCGCAACAAGGTGCTCGCCGAGCTCAACGGCGCGAAGTTCATCGCGTACGACGCGCGCAGCGGCTCGGACGGCTACGTCCTCGCGCGGCGCCTCTCGGGCCTCGACCTCGTCATCGCGAGCCCCGATCTCTCCGACATGGATATCCTCGCGCTCCAGCGCCGCCTGGCCGAGGACGACCGGACCAAGAACGCCCCGCTGCTCGTCATCGGCACGCCCGACCAGGCGGCGAACTCGCAGTGGGTCGCCATGTTCGAGGGCAAGGCCGCGGGCGTCGCCCCGGTCCTCGAGGGGCCCGGCCTCCCGGGCGAGGAGTTCCTCGGCAAGGTGAAGGCCGCGTTCCAGGGCGACAGCCCCGGCGCGGCGGACCGCTACGCGCGCAGCGCCGCGGTGCTCTCCGCGCTCGCGGGGACCGACACGGGCAACGCGCTCTTCCACTGGCAGGCGCTCACCGAGACGCTCACCGCGCTGCTCACGGCCGACGTGCCGGACGACCCGCCGGTGCGCCTCAATGCGATTCTCGCG
>JAKLKT010000393.1 GCA_023150495.1 Planctomycetota bacterium | reverse complement strand
GGGCGTCGCCACGTTCGACGAGCCGCTGGCGCGCGTGAGGGTCCTCGTGCACGGCGGCGGCGAGCTGCTCACGGGCGCCGTCGTCGACGTCCGCCGCGAGGACGGCGGGTCGCTGTCGCTCCGGACCGCCGCGGGAGAGGCCCTCGTCCTCGCGCGGCCGGGCGAGCGGCTCGCCCTCGCCGTCTCCTCGCCCGGCTTCGAGCCGGAGATGCGCGAGATCCTCGCGGCGACGTCCGCCGAGGCCTTCGAGCTCCGGCCGGAAGCGAGCCTCGCCACGCTGCGCGTGACGCTGCACTCGGAGGACGGCGTGCCGCTGCCCGCCGTGTGCGAGTTCGACCTCGAGCCCGACCGCGGGTTCCCCTCGCATCGCAAGGCCGCCGTCGAGGACGGGGGCTTCGTCTTCCGCGACCTCGAGCCCGACGGCTACCGCGTGGTCGCCACGCTTCCCGGCAACTTCGCGCCGGCGGCCGCCCGCGTGACGCTCGTCCGCGGGGAGACCGCGGATCTCCCGCTCGACATCCTCGCCGGGGGTCGGATCGTCGTCCGGATCCTCACGAAGGGGCCGCTCCCCGACGTCTGGGTCGAGGGCGCGGTGGACCCGAGGGCTTCGAAGCTCCCGGCCGACGTGGAGTGGGAGGCGAAGGGCGACACGCTGGAGTCCGGGCTCCTCCCGCCGGGGAAGTACGTCCTCCATGTGCTCGCCCCCGACGGGCCGCGCTCGTTCCCCGTCGAGGTGAAGCCCGCCGAGACGCTGCGCCTGCTCGTCCCGCTCGGGTGAGCGTGGGCCCGGTTTGAGACGCGGGAAGCGCTCGCACCCTTGAAGCGGAGGGCAGGAGCCTGTTTATTGGAGGCTCCCTCCCCCGGGCCCCCTCCGCCTCATCGGGTTGGGACAGCGTCCTACAATGAGGAAGAGCAACCCATGGCAGAGCGCACCGTCTCCCTCACGCCCGGCAAACGCATCCTCTTCCTCACCAAGGACTTCGGGCTGATCCGCAGGCAGCTCGCGGGCGAGATCTCGCTCACGCTCGACGACGTGCGCCCGGAGGACCTGCTCGACGACATCAACACGGACGTGATGACACCCGCGTGGGTCTGCTTCGACTACGAGCCGGGCGAGATCGCGAAGAACGCCTACGCGGGCCTCATGGAGGCCGGGAAGCGGGTCATCCCGGAGCGCGCGCTCTTCGACGGGAACTTCGAGGTGATGGTCGCGGGCGAACGCAAGGGCGTCGGCTCCTCGCGCGAGACGGCGGTGCAGGCGGAGAAGTGGTGCGGCATCCGGATCACCGTGGCCGCGAGCTTCGCGCCCATCCACGCGAAGAACAACATCAACCAGGGCGTGCTCATGTGCGGCTACGACATCCTGCGCCGCCTCCAGAAGGGCGAGGCCGTGCCGCTGTCGGAGTTCACGAAGGGGCACGACCCGATCACGAAGCTCGTGATCGAGCACGGCGGGCTCTTCGCCTTCAGCAAGGCGCTCAAGGAGAGGAAGGTCGAGATCCCGCGCCCCTCGACGGGGACGCGCCCGATGACGATGGCCGAGAAGGTCATCGCGCGCCACCTGCTCGGGGGGAAGGGCCACGTGAAGGCGGGCGACGCCGTGCTCGCCGAGGTGGACGGCGGCTACAGCCACGAGTTCACGTCCGCGCAGGTGCACGCCTTCCTCGAGGAGGAGTACGGCAAGGGCTACGGCATCGCGAACGCGCGGAAGTTCGCGGTGTTCGAGGACCACCTCCACTACGCGGACGGCGTGAAGAAGATGATGCCGTTCGCCGGGAAGATCGCGAAGCTGCGGGAGATCCAGCGCGTCTACCAGCGGCACACCGGGCAGCGCGACTACTCGGTCAGGGACGGCGTGTCGCCGGGCATCTGCCACGAGGTCGCGCGCGAGAAGTTCATCGAGCCGGGCGACCTGATCCTCGCGACCGACAGCCACACGACGATGGGCGGCGGCAACAACGCCTACGCGTACGGCGTGGGCGCGACGGAGTACGCGAACCTCATCCACGCGGGGTTCACCCCGCTCACGGTCCCCGAGTCGATCCGCTTCGAGCTCAAGGGCGAGCTGAAGCCGGGGTGCACCGCGAAGGACGTGATGCTCTTCATCCTCATGACCTTCGTGCGGCGCGGCCTCACGCTGAACCGGTCGATGGAGTTCGGAGGGCCGGGGCTCAAGTCGCTGTCGATGGACGAGCGCGCCACGCTCGCCAACATGGCGACCGAGTGCTCCGCGCGCGCGGGCATGGTGGAGGCGGACGAGGAGACCTTCCGCTGGATCGCCGCGACGCGGCCCGGCACGGACGTCGGCGCCCTGCGCGCGCGCGCGGTCGCGCCCGACCCCGGGGCGGAGTACGCGGGCGGCGTGCACACGATCGACCTCGCGACGCTGCGGCCGATGGTCGCGCACCCGGGCGATCCGGACAACGGCATCCCGAGCGACCCGACGAACGGCGCCTACGTGGACGAGATCGGCGACGTGAAGATCGACATCGCGTACGCGGGCTCGTGCACCGCCGGCAAGATCGACGACCTCGAGATGTACGCGCGCGTGCTTCGAGAGGCGGTGGCGGCGGGCCGCCGCGTCGCCCCGGGCGTCGCCTTCTTCGTCCAGTACGGGTCGCTCGACGTGAAGCGCCACTGCGAGAAGAAGGGGCTCGCGGAGATCTTCAGGAAGGCGGGCGCGACGCTCCTCGACCCCGGCTGCGGCGCGTGCATCGGCTGCGGCCCCGGGGTCTCGGAACGGCCCGACCAGGTCACCGTGAGCGCGATCAACCGCAACTACACGGGACGGTCCGGGCCCGGGCGCCTCTACCTCGCGTCGCCCCTGACGGTCGCGGCCTCCGCGATCGCCGGGAAGATCGTGGCCTACGAGGAGGGGATGTTCCGCACCTCGCCTCCGAGGAGAGGCGCGGCCACCCCGTAGCGGCGCGCGAGCGCCGCGGAGGCGGGCGGGTCCGGCCCGCCGGGACGGGCGGCGATCACCCGCCCTGGGCCCAGGTCTCGATGAACCTGCCGACCTTGTCGCCGAGGAAGACGAGCACGACGTAGCAGCTTCCCGCCACGGGGATCGTGATGCGGGCGAGCGGGCTCACGCCGAAGAGGAGCGACGTGAGCGCGGCCATGAGCGACACCGCGCCGTAGATGCGCGCGTCCTTGTACCACTCCATCTCGCCGGTCAGGAACTGGCCGAGCTCGTAGTACGCCGCCGCGCGCTCGCCCTGGCCGCCGAAGCGGACCGAGAGGACGAGCATCGCGAAGTAGGTGATCCCGACGATCATGAGGAGGAAGCCGAGGGTTGCGAACGCCGTGCAGAGCGCGCGGCTCCTCGGCTCCTTCACCGCGGGTTCCACTGCGCCTCCGGGACTCCAGCCTGGGCGTTGGCCGATCGCGCCATCACGAAGAGCAGATCGGAGAGGCGGTTCAGGTAGACGATCGCCTCGGGGGAGACTCCGCTCGCCCTCGAGAGCGTCACGACCCTCCGCTCGGCGCGACGGCACACCGTGCGCGCGAGGTGGAGCGCCG
>JAKLKT010000392.1 GCA_023150495.1 Planctomycetota bacterium | reverse complement strand
GCCTGGGGCCGCCCCGGCCCCGGAGGCGCCCGCAGGCGCCACCCCCCCGGCCGCCGCGCCCACGGGCGCCCACGGAGCCCCCAAACCCGGCAAAAAGCGCCCCGGCCGTGCAAGAAAAGTGCTCGATCGTGCTGCCGCCGTGTCGGGACCGCGTCGGGATCCGGTCGGAACCGGGCTGGGTCCGCGCGCCTACGCGCGTACGCGCGTAGCGCTCGTCGGCTACACCCGCGTCTCGACCTCGACCCAAGCCGACAACGGCATCAGCCTCGAAGAGCAGGAGCGCGCCATCCGACGCTACGCCGAGGCCCACGACGCGGTGCTCGTGGCCGTGGAGACCGACGCGGGCCTCTCGGGGCGCACGACGCGCCGCGCGGGGCTCCAGCGCATCCTCGCGCGCCTGAAGGCCAAGGAGGCGGACGGCGTCGTGGTGGCGCGCCTCGACCGCCTGTCGCGAAGCCTCCGCGACGCCGCGGACCTCTTCGCGCGCGCGCGTGGGGAAGGATGGCAGATCCACTCGCTCGCCGAGAGGCTCGACACGGCGTCGCCTAGCGGGACGTTCGTCGCGCACGTGCTCGCGGCGATGGCGCAGTGGGAGCGCGAGATGGCGGGCGAGCGCACGCGCGCCGCCCTCGGCGAGCTCAGACGCCAAGGCCGCCGCATCTCGGGACGCCCGCCCTTCGGCCACGCCTTCGACGGCGACCGCGTCGTCGAGGTGCCGGCGGAGCTCGAGGTCCTGCGGAAGCTCCAGCGGCTCCAGGCGCGCGGCCTCGGGGCGAAGGCGATCGCGTCCCGGATGAACGCCGCGGCCGCGTTCAACCCCCGTACCGGCCGGCCGTGGCACCACGGCGTCGTCCGCGACGTGCTGGCCCGCGCCGCGCGCGGGTAGGCGGCGGAGGCCCCATGGGGAGGCTGAACTGGCGGGAATCGCGATCGGGCCAGCCTAGGGTCTTTCGCAAAAACTGCGGGTCAGGGCGGCCCCGGAGGGATGCTCCGACTCGTCGACGCGCGCACGCGCGTAGGTCCCGCGCTGCCGCTCAGGGGAGTTTGCCGAAGACGGAGGCCACGTCGTCGATGGCTTTGAGGAGGCGATGCATCGTCAGCCCAACGGACTGGCCCCGCACGAACCCGGGCCTCTCGAAGCCCATCTCAATCGGGAATGTCAGTTTCGGGTCCGGCGCAGTTCCGGGAGCATCCCGCCGGATCTCACCTCCCACTACGATGACCTCCGGTTTCGCGGACCTGAAGCCTCCAGGAAGCAAGGCGAGTGCGGCAAGGACATCGGGCCGGAAGTTCGCTTCTCGATGAACCTGCATGATCATGTCGTAGGACGTCATCCCCGCGACGGTCTCGACGAGGCCAAGGACCATCTCGTGCTTCTTGGTGTTGCAGAGCCCGTTCAACAGCCAGAGATCCTCGTTGCCGCCCTTGTATGGCCGCGTGCTCTCGATCGCCTTCAGGACGTCCGTGTGCAGCAAGGCGGAGAGCCCCTTGAGCTTCCCCTGCAGGTCGACCACATCCTTGCCGAACGGATACATCAGGCGTTCTTTTCCGGTCACGAGCGTTGCGCACGAGAAGACGAGGTGATCCAGACTATCCCGCAGCGCCTGGACGGACTCGCCGAGTAGGAACGAGAGGTCCTTCGAGTAGGTCGGCCCGGAGTGAAGATACGAGACAAGTTCACCGGTCTTCGCGTCTACACTCTGCCGGTGTTTGTACGGGTGCGCCCTCACAATCGCACTCACCCGAGCATTCAGTTCCGCGATACGCTGCTTGGCCCAGTCGCGCCCGGCTCGCAGTGCCTCCAGTCCCTCCTTGACGCTCTTCGCGGGCGCGCTCACAACGTCCTCCACGGCGCCTTGCTCGCGATTCGTGAGCGCCGGGACTCCGCCAAGCTCACGACCGACCCTCGTCTTCGTTTCGCCCGTGCCCCGCGCGCGGCACGCGGATCTCGCGCAGCAACTGCCGTCCGAAGGCGAGGAGCGCGACAACCTCCCTCACCTTGATCGCGAGAAGGACGCGCCGCTCCGAGTGGCCCTGCGACCGCATGTCTCTCGCGTCTTCGTGAAGGTCCGCGATTGCGGCATCGATGTCCTCGCGCGTCCTGCGGTCGAACAGGAAGCGCACCGCGTCAAGCAGCGATCCGGGATCCGTCATCATCCGAATCGGCCACGGAGCACCGCGCCACGCGCGCTCGATCTCAGCGAAGCAGTCCTCCGCATCCATGATCCTCCTGCGTAGCTCGTCGGTCATGTCCTGCGGATCGACCTGCGCCACGATGCTCCGCAACTCGGCGCGCTTCGCCAGAACATATCGCCGGCGCTCTGCGAGATGAGCCACCGCCCAGAGGGTCAGGAGCAACATCGCCGCGATCGCGACGTACATGATCGTGAGAACCGTCGGGTAGGCTTCGACGGGCACGAGCACCCTGAGGACGACCGCTGCCGCAGCCCATAGCGCAAGGAACTTCAGCACTCCCCTCATGACGTCGCCCCCGTGAGCCCGAACGACCTGAGCAGGCTGTATCGAGCCCGCGCCGCCGCGAGCACGCGCCTCCCCTCGCCCGTGATCCGGAACCACTTCACGCGACCGCGCTCGGTGATCTCGTCGCGCGACTTCACCCAGCCCGAGTCGGCGAGCCGCCGGAGCGTCGGGTAGAGGGTCCCGTAGCTGATCGAAGAACGCATGGCCCGTTCGTACTCCTTGGCGACTTGCCGCCCCGTGCGCTCCTCGACCGTCAACGCGAGGAGCTGGAACTCGACATCCGTCAGCATCCGCTCGTTCTTCATCTTCACCGTCATCTCCATCATCAGCTTTCAGCGTCACATCAAGCATGATCGTCAACGTGCAGTAGACAGTAGTGTATGCGCGCATACTAGCCCGTCAAGAGGACAAGGGTCGCGTGGGCTCACGGCACCCACCTCCCGCCCTCGGCGAGGCCTGCGGACGTCGTCGCCTCGTCGTAGACCAGCGCGACATCGGTCCAGCCGTTCGGCCACGGCCGCACGATGAGACGGAACGACTCCCCGGGCTCGCCCTCGGCCAGGTAGGTCTCGCACATCTCCGGGAGCCGCCCGGCGCGCGCTCGCGAGGAACCCCTCCATCCGCTGCCCCGCCTGAGCCGAGACGTTCGCAGGGCAGTGGCGCGAGTACCTGAGTGCCATCGCGAGGCTCTTATGGCCAAGCAACTCGCGCACCTCCCCCAGCGTGACCCCGGCGCGGACCGCGGTCACGGCGAACAGGTGAAGACACCTTACGTCCCCGCTGGCGTCCCTGTTCAGGCGTCCTCTCCCTGCACTTCCCTGCATCGCCTTGCACCGGGCGCGACCGGCGAGGCTCCAGCCGGCCACGCGGCCGAGACGGCCACGCGTGGCCGAAAACCCGCTCCGGGAGCGGGAAGGGGAAGATGGTGCCAGGGGAGGGATTCGAACCCCCGCAGGCCGAAGCCGCCAGATTTACAGTCTGGTGCGATTGACCACTCCGCCACCCTGGCAGCGGAAACGCGAGAGTCTAACGCGCCTTCGGGCG
>JAKLKT010000391.1 GCA_023150495.1 Planctomycetota bacterium | reverse complement strand
CAGGCTCGCCGTCTCGAACTCCTCGGGCGGCTCCTTGCCGGCCGCGCGCACGGAGGCGCGCAGCTCCCGCACGGTCGCGGTCATCGCGAGCGCCGTCCAAGCGGCCTCGTTCGCCCCGACGACCGGCGCGATCATCCGCGCATGGCACGGCGAGACGAGCCCCGCGGCGACCGCCTTCCGGAGCAACGGCCGCCCCTTGCACGCGCGGCCGAGTTCGAGGGCGTCGTACATCGTCCGCGCCGGGATCCCGAGACGCTCCCGCGCGTAGTCCCGCTGCGTCGCGTACCCGAGGTCGAGGAGCCGCGTGCCGACGAGCAACGCGTCGAGCCCCTCGCCGAGCGCGAGGTCGAGGACCCCATGCGCCCGCGCTGCGCAGACGAGGGCCCCCTCGGTTTCCCGGTTTCCATCCATCGAGTACCAACGTATGGCCCGGGGGGGACAGGCCCCACGGGGCCAAGCGGATCGGGGAGGGGTCCGGGGAACCGTCGCACCCAGAGCCTCTCGGCGGAGGACTCGAGCGAGCGGGTCGGCTCCGGGCGCCTTGGGCGATCGACGCTCAGAGCGCCTAAGCTCGCCCTCGCGAGTCGCGAAGGAGGTCAGTCGCCGCCGCCGCTGCGGCCGCGGCCTTTGCCGCCCTCCCCCACCGTCGCCTCGAGCCCGCGGATCAGCTGCGCCTTCTCCTCCGCCGAGAGCTTCGCCTCCGGGTGCGTCGGCAGGTAGAACCACGGCGGCATCTCGCCCTTCTCCACCATCTCGGCGGCCTCGTCGGCGTCCTTCTGCTCCCGATCCCACTCCGAGAAGTTCAGGTGCTCGCGGCCCTCCTCCACGTCGCGATGGAGGAGCCAGGACATCGGCGCCACCCACGCGTACCAGGGCCACTTCGTCTCGTTGCTGTGGCAGTCGAAGCACGCGCGCCGCGCGAGATCCCGCGTCGCCGCGCTGTCCCACTTGGGCTCCTTCCGCACCGGCGGGTTCTCGTGCGCGCGGCCGTACGGCACGAGCTGGATGAGCACGAGCAGGGCGAGCAACACAAGTGCTGCGCGCTTCATGAACCTCTTCATCGGGGCCCTCCTACCTCGCCTTGACGGCGGCCGCGATCTCGACGAACGCCTCCCGCGCGTCCTTGAAGAGCATCAGCGTCTTCTCCTTCGCGAACAGCGGGTTCGGAATGCCTGCAAACCCGGGGCCGAGGCTGCGCTTCACCACGACGCACGTCCGCGCGCGGTCCGCGTCGACGATCGGCATCCCCGCGATCGGCGACGACGGGTCCGTCCGCGCGAGCGGGTTCACGACGTCATTCGCGCCGACCACGATGCACACGTCGGTCGACTCCATCGCCGCGTTGATCTCGTCGAGCTCCTTCAGCTTCCCGTAGGGCACGTCGGCCTCCGCGAGCAGCACGTTCATGTGCCCGGGCATGCGGCCCGCGACCGGGTGGATCGCGTACACCACCTCCGCGCCGAACTCCTTCTCGACGAGGTTCGCGAGGTCGCGCACCGCGTGCTGCGCCTGCGCGACCGCCATCCCGTAGCCGGGCACGATCACGACGCGCCGCGCGCTCTCGAGGAGCATCGCGACCTCCTCGGCGCTCGTCGCCTTGACGGTCCGGTACACCTCGTCGGCCTTCGGGCCCGCGGCCGCGCCGCCGAACGCGCCGAGGACGACGTTCACGAGCGACCGGTTCATCGCGCGGCACATGATCCCGGAGAGGATGATCCCCGAGGCGCCGACGAGCGCGCCGCTGATGATGAGCACGGTGTTCCCGATCACGAACCCCGTCGCCGCGGCGGCGAGCCCCGAGTAGCTGTTCAGCAAGGCGATCACGACGGGCATGTCCGCGCCGCCGATCGACCACGTGAGGAGCACGCCGAGCACGCCCGCGACCGCGACGAGCGTCCAGTAGCCCGAACCTCCCGCGGCCATCGCGGCCGCCGCGAGGGCCAACAGGAGCACGGCCGCCTTCGCGACGTTCATCCCCGGGAATGTCTCGCGCCTGAGCAGCAGCAGGCCCGCGATCGCGAGCCCCGCGGCCCCCGCCGCGGGATTCCCGCCGACCGCGGACGCGAGCGCGCCCGCCGCGACGAGCCCGCTGAACCCGTACTTGACCGCCCCCTGCCACGGCTTCAGCGCCCGCGAGACCGCGAGGAACTCCGCGAGCTTGCCGAACGCGACGTAGCGTCCGAAGAACGTGACCGAGCCGATGAGCCCGCCCGCCGCGGTCGCGACCCCGGCGGCGCCCCCCGAAGCCCCCTCGCCGCCCGCCACGAGCACGGACGCCGCCCCGCCGAGGCCGTTCAGGAGGCCGACCATCTCGGGCATCGCGGTCATCTTCACCCTCGTCGCCGCGACGACGCCGAGCGCGGAGCCGACGACCATCGCGACGAGGAGCAGCGGGAGCCCGAGCCCCGGGAGCGTGGCGCCGATCGCGACGAGCATCCCGAGCGCGCCGACGAGGTTCCCGCGCACGGCGGTGCGCGGGTGTCCCATCATCCGGAGCCCCACGATGAAGAGCGACGCCGCGAGGAGATAGAGCAGGTCCCGCGTCATTTCCGCCTGAACATCCGGAGCATGCGGTGGGTCACGAGGAACCCGCCGACGACGTTGACCATCGCGAGCACGATCGCGAGGAAGCCGAGCGTGCGCGCGAGCCACGGCTCCCCCACGTGCCCCGCGAGCACGAGCGCGCCGATCACCGTGATCCCGCTGATCGCGTTCGAGCCCGACATCAGCGGCGTGTGGAGCGTCGGGGGCACCTTGGTGATCACCTCGAAGCCCACGAACATCGCGAGTACGAAGACGGTGAGGAGGCCGACCAGGTCTGTCATGAGGGATTGGAGGGGGGCTGGGGGGAACCGGAACCGAGGGCCTCGCGCACGCGCGCGTTCACGACCTCGCCGCCGCGGGTGACGAGGGTCTCGCGGAGGATCTCGTCCTCCGACTTCGCATCGAGCAGGTGGAACAGGAACGTGCGGAGGTTTCGCGCGAACATCCGGCTCGCGTCGTAGGGCACGGTGGACGGCACGTTCGAGGGGCCGAGGATCGTGACGCCCGAGTCCACGACGTCCCTCCCGGGCCTCGTGAGCTCGCAGTTTCCGCCGCGCTCGGCGGCGAGGTCGACGATCACGGATCCCGGGCGCATCGCGCGGACCATCTCGGCCGTGAGCAGCCGCGGCGCCGGCTTCCCGGGCACGGACGCGGTCGTGATCACGACGTCGCTCTGGGCGACCGCCTCGGCGAGCATGCGCCGCTGCCGCTCGTAGAAGCCCTCGTCCATCGCACGCGCGTACCCTCCCTCCCCCGCGCCCCCTTCCAACCCCAGCTCGAGGAACTTCCCGCCGAGGCTCTCCACCTCCTGCTTCACGGCGGGCCTCACGTCGTAGGCGGTGATCACGGCGCCGAGGCGCTTCGCGGTCGCGATCGCCATCAGGCCCGCGACGCCCGCGCCGACGACGAGGACCTTCGCGGGCGTGATCGTGCCGGCGGCGGTGACGAGCATCGGGAAGAGGCGCGGCAGCCGCTCGGCCGCCATGAGC
>JAKLKT010000390.1 GCA_023150495.1 Planctomycetota bacterium | reverse complement strand
GCGAACGCGCGCGCCGCGTCGCGCGGCAGCTGCACGAGGGGCAGGCCGGCGGCCTCGACGAGCGCGAGGCAGTCGAGGATCCTCGTCTCGTCGGCGCCGTCGGCAGCGAAGGGGCCGATGTGCGTCCGCCGCAGCGCGGCGAGGTGCGCGGGGAGGCCCATGGCGCGTCCGAGGTCGCGCGCGAACGAGCGCACGTAGAAGCCGCTGCCCGTCGTGAGATCGATCACCGCGTCGGGCCAGCGGACCTCGCGCATCGTCACCGCATGCACGCGCACGCGTCGCGGCGCGAGCTCGACGGGCTTTCCCTCGCGGGCGAGCCGATACGCCCGCCGGCCTCCGACCTTGAGCGCGGAGAATGCGGGCGGCATCTGCCCGGTCTCGCCGAGGAACGCCCGCGCTGCGCTCTCGAGGCCCGCGGGCCGCGGACCCGGGTCCTGCTCCGCGACCACCGCGCCGAGGGGGTCGAGCGTGTCCGTCTCGACGCCGAAGCGGATGGTGGCGACGTAGGTCTTCGGCAGCGCCATCGCAAGGTCCTGGAGGCGCGTCGCGTCGCCGACGAGCACGACGAGGAGTCCGCTCGCGAAGGGGTCGAGCGTGCCCGCGTGGCCGACGCGGGACCCCTCGTATCGCCGCTTGAGCGGCGCGATGGCCTGCGCGCTCGAGGGGCCGACGGGCTTGTCGATCAGGACGATGCCGTCGGACATGCGCCCCCGTAGCGCCTCAGGTACTCCTTCACGCGGTGCTTCCGCGCCGTGTTCTCGGAGCTCATGTAGCGCACCGTGCCGAAGACCGGGCGCTCCGGTCCCCACGGCCGGTCGTACCGGCCGAGGCACCAGAGGATCCCGGAGTAGGAGTTCGGGTCGCGCCCGTCGAGCGCGTAGCGGTTGTTGAGCTCGACCATCGTCGCGAGCGCCTCGCGCGGCGTGGCGGCCCACTCGAGGATCTTCTTCCCCCAGAGCATCCGCAGGTAGTTGTGGATCCTCCCCTCGCGGACGAGCTGCGTCTGCGCGGCGTTCCAGAGCGGGTCATGCGTCCTCGCCGCCGCGAACTCCTCGAGCGTGTACGCATGCTCGCGCGGGTCGCGCTCGTGCTTCCCGAGCGTCCGCAGCGCCCAGTCCGGCAGGCTCTCGAAAGCATCGTAGTCGTCGCGCAGCGCGCACATGTTGAACCCGAGCTCGCGCCACGTGACGAGCTGGTCGAGGAACGCCTCCGCCTCGGGGCTCATGCCCCACCACCCCTCGCGCCTCCCCTGCGAGTGCGGTGCGGGCTCGCGCCACTTCTCCCGCCCGGCGATCGCGAGGAAGACCTCGTGCGCGGAGACGTGGCCGAAGTGGAGGTAGGGCGAGAGGCCGCTCGTCACGTCCTCCTCGGGCTCGTTCCGCGCCCCGTACCTCGCGAGCTTCTCGCCGATGAACCGCGCAAGGACGTTCCTCGGCGCGGGGAGCGTCACCGGCGCCACGGCGTGGTCGATCGGGAGCCCGGAGGGATCCGGCGGGGTCGCGGGGGCCCACCGTTTCGCGACGTCGGCCGGGGCCTCCGCCCCCGAGAGCCCCTTGAGCGGGTCCGCCGCCGGCATGCACGGGAGGTGGAGCGGAAGCTCCTTCTGGAGGAAGCGCCGGAAGGCGTAGGCCGTCGGGAACGCCTGCTCCGCCGCGCGGAGCGGCAGGAGGCCGTTCGAATCCACCGCCTCGAGCTTCACGGGCAGCTTCCGCGCCGCCGCCGCGACCATCGCGGGCAGGAAGAAGCAGGGGTAGTCGTCGGTGACGACCGCGCAGGCGTCCCTCGCGAGCGCCTCGAGGAGTCCTCTCCCCGCGCCCCTCTCCGGCTCCACGTAGGGGAAGTAGCCGACCCCCGCCTTCGCGCAGCGCGCCTTGTTCTCCTCCATGCCGCGGAGGATCGCGGCGTGGATCCGGTCGCTCGCCCAGCGGTAGTCGCAACGCAGCGCCTCGAAGACGAGGAGCGGGCGCGAGAGCTCGCGCGCGATCTCCGCCGCGCGCTCGAGGCCGAAGTTGAAGGTCGTCCGGCGCGCCGCGATCATCCAGTAGAGGACGTAGCGCCCGTCCGCGCGGACGGGCCTCGCGTTCATGGGCTCGATGCGGATCTCGGGGACGCTCAAGGGAGGCGCAGTCCCCCGAAGATCGCACGGTTCCCGTGCTTCCAGAAGCATTCGACGTGCGCGAACCCCGCCTCCCTGAGCCAGAGGAGCTGCTTGTCGAGGCTCGCGACGAGATCGCCGCGCTTCTCGAGCTCCTCCTCGGCGTCGCCCTGCAGGTAGCCCTCGGGCAGGGGGGGGAACCCGTGGAGGGAACGGAGCCGGTTCCAGAGCGCCTTCACGCAGGGGAAGACCGCCGGATCCCCGAGCGCGACCGGGTCGCTCTGGAGGTAGAGCCCGCCCGGGCGGAGCACGTCGTGGAACCGCTGGAAGGTGAGGCGCTTCAGGACGTGCGGGACATGATGGACGGCCTGGACGCAAAGGGCGATGTCGAAATCCTTCTCCGGGAGCGCCTTCGGCCAGTCCTCCTCGAACGAGGCGCACACGATCCGCGCGCGGCCGCCGAGCCGGCGCTGCGCCTCCTCAGTCGCCTCGGGCGAGACGTCGAATCCGACGAGCGTCGCCTGGGGATGGATCGCGAGGAGGCGCTCGGCGAGAAAGCCGCGACCGCATCCCGCGTCGAGGATCCGCCGCGGCGGGAGGAGATCCATCGCGTCCGGGTCCGAGACCCGGTGCGCGCCGGCGAGCGCCAGGAGCACCTCGACCTGCTCCGTGCGCGAGGGGTTCGCCTCGGTCGGCCCCTCCGGGAAGCGCCGGCCGTAGGCCGGGTCGAGCCAGGGGTTCGTCATGCGTAGGTCCTTTCGAGGACGAGGGCGTCCATGTCGTCCCGGAAACCGGCCTGCCGGAACGCCGCCGCGTGGCGCGAGGCCGCTGCGCGCGCATCGTCGATCGTCTCGACGGCCACGCGGGAGAGCGGCCGCACCGCGCGCGCGAGGAGCGTCCGAAAGAGGGTGAAGTCAGGGGGCTCCGGGGGCACGCGGACCTCGACGTCGCGGCCGTTCCGGCGCGCGACGAGCACGAGCTGCCCGCCGCGGAACGCGAGCCACGTCGTCGGCACGCGCGGCGGCATGCCGGGGAGCACGCCGCAGGGGGAGGCGGGGTCGCACGCGTTCATCCAGAACCGCTCGCCATCGTCCCACGTCCCGCGGAGGAGCCGGAGGGCGTCGCGCGAGGCGAACTGGAGCCCCTCGAACCCCTCGACGAGATGGCCCGCGAAGCACTCGCCCGAGAGCTCGAGGAGCCGGAGCGCGCGGAGCAGCCTCCCCCACTTGAGCGGCGGCAGCTCCGCGGCGAGAAGCTCGCGGAAGAGCACGCCGTACCTTGCGAGGAGCTGCCGCGCGCGCGCCTTGTCGTCCTCGAGCTCCTCGATGCGGTCCGCGGGCGCCTCGATGCGCAGCGCCCGCCACGTGCCGAGCACCGGCCGCGACGACTGCCACGAGCGGAGCCCGCCGCGCCGGGCCACGGCCGGCGCCGGCTCGAACCCC
>JAKLKT010000389.1 GCA_023150495.1 Planctomycetota bacterium | reverse complement strand
GGAGTTCCGCGAGGAGCTCGCGGCGGCCTACCTCGAGCAGGGGCGCGTGAAGGAGGCCTTCCTCGTCGTCGGCGCGGCGCTCGCGGCGGCGCCGGACGACCTCCAGCTCCTCGAGCAGCGCGCGCGCATCGCCGGCTGGCTCTCGCTCTTCGGCGCGGAGATCGGCGCGCGCGAGCGGCTCCTCGCGGCGCGCGACGGCGCCCCCGAGCGCGAGCGCCTCGTCACCCTCTACACCTACTCCGGCAACCCCGAGGGCGCGATCCCCCACGCGAGGAAGCTCGCCCAGGGGAGCACGGATCCCGCCGTCGTCGAGCGCCCCGCGCACCTCGCGCTCGCGGCGGGCAACGTGGACCTCGCGATCGAGATCCTCGAGGAGCTCGCCGCGCGGGACGACGAGCGCCGCTGGCGCGAGCGCATCGTCGAGGTCGCGTGGCAGGACCTCCGCGTCGACCGCGTGATCGCGGAGCTCGGGCTCCTGCGCGCGCGCTACCCCGACGGCCCCTACGAGGCGCGCCTCGAGGGGATCTACCGCCGGCGCCACCTGCTGCGGCCGCTCGCGGCGCTCCTCGAGGAGAGGCTCGCGCGCGGGCCCTCCGACCCGGACCTCGAGCGCGAGACGCTCGACATCTACGCGTCGCTCGGGGAGAAGGAGAAGGTCCGCGCGCTGCTCGTGCGGCGCATGGAGCGGAGCGACGAGCCCCTCCTCTTCTTCGAGCAGCTCCCGGTCTACGAGGCGGCGGGGGTTCCGGGGGCGGCGGAGCGCGCGGGGAGGATGGCCGCGTCCGAGAAGCTCCGCCCCGAGGACGCCGGCGAGGTCCTCGCGCTCCTCCAGCCTCGCCTCAAGGACCCGCTCTACGCGGAGGCGGCGAGGACCGTCGCGCTCCGGTTCGTCGCTCTGCCCGAGGCGCGGGAGTTCCTGCTCTACCTCGTGGACCGCGCGCCCGACGACGCCGCCCGCGCGGCCGCCGCGGAGAAGCTCTCCCGCGAGAACCCGGACAACCTCGACCTCCTGAAGGCGTGGACGGAGCGGGCCGCGTGGGCGGGCGACGTCGAGGGTGCGCTCCGCGCGCGCGAGATGCTCCGCGAGCGCGTCCCGGGCGACGAGGAGAACCTGACGGCGCTCGCCCGTCTCTACGGCGACGCGGGCCGGCACGCGGAGGCCGTCGCGATCTGGCGCGGGATGGCGGAGCGGGAGGGCGTCGCGTCCGACGCCGCGCTCGAGCTCGTCGAGGCGCTCTTCGCGTCGGGCGAGTTCGACGAGGCGATCGTCTGGCTCGAGCGCCGCGCCTCGCTGCCCTCCGCCACGAAGGAGGAGCGGCTGCGCGTGGCGGACCAGCTCTTCGGGAGCGAACGCTACGACCGCGCGCTCCGCTTCTACCTGGGCGTCCTCGAGGAGAGCCCGGACGACCCCCACGCCCTCCTGCGCGTGGGCCTCGCGCGGTCGTGGAACAACGACCCGAGAGGCGCGATCCCCTTCCTCGAGAAGCGGCTTGTCGTCTCGGAGGAGGAGCGCGCGGATGTCCGCTTCTACCTCGGCGAGGCCTACTGGGCCGGGAACGAGGAGGCGAAGGCGCGCGAGCTGCACAGGACGGCGCTCGCGGAGCTTCAGGCGGCGCCCGCGCGCTCGCTCCAGCAGGACGTGATGGTCGCGAAGATGCTCGCGCGCCTCGGCCGCGACGACGAGGCGCGCCCCGTCTTCGAGCGCGTGATCGCGCAAGCGCCGGGCGACATCCACGTGCTCCTCGACTATGCCGACTCGATGATCGCCGCGCGCGACGCGAAGAAGGCGCGCGAGCTCGCCGAGCGCGCGAAGGTCCTCGCCCCGCGGAAGGGCCGCACGATCCTCACGGAGGGGAAGGTCCTCATGCTCGAGCGGCGCTACGAGGACGCCGCGCGCGCGTTCGCGGAGGCGATCCGCGTGCAGGGCCCCGACGCGGGCAGCGAGGCGGAGCTCGGCCGGGCGCTCGAGCTCTCGGGCGAGATGCGGCCCGCGACCGAGGCCTACCGCCGCTCGCTCCTCCTCCAGCCGGACAACCGCGACATGACCTCCGCGCTCGCGCGGCTCGTGGACGAGACGTCCCGCCTCGTCGCGGCGGACGGGCTCCTCCGGCTCTCGGGCGACGACCGGGTGCTCGAGCTCCTCGCGCAGGGGTCGTTCCCGCTCGGCGAGCGCACGCGCATCGGCGCGATGGTCGGGTTCGGCGACTTCACGGGGCGCGCCGAGGCCGTCGATGCGGGCGCGACCGACGTCGAGGAGTCGGTCGCATTCCTCGGCCTCGCGGCGTTCCGCCGGTTCGCGCGGAGCAACGTGCTCTCGGGAGGCGTGGTCGCGTACCCGGGCGCGCCGGGCGACCTCCCGGTCGGCGGGTGGGCGGACCTGAGGCTCTCCTCCCCGGAGCCCCACCGCTTCCTCGAGGCGGAGCTGCGCGCGCACCTCCTGCTCGAGGACCCGGCCGCCTCCGTAGGGCTCGGCGGCCGCGTCTCGGGCATCACCCTCACCGGGCAGACCGACGTCGGCGCGCGGTTCTGGGCGGGCGCGGAGCTCGCGTACGACCACCTCTCGCTCGACAGCGCGGCGACGGGCGAGGTCGCGGACGGCCGGTTCACGGGCTCGGCGACGTTCGGCTGGCGCGTGTTCGAGGGCGGCAAGCGGATGACGGGGCCGCCGCGCCTCGCGTTCGGCACGCTCGAGGGGCTCATGGGCGCGCAGCTCGCGCAGGAGCCCGAGGAGACGCACGGGCCGCTCCTCGACGTGTGGGCGACCTACCAGGCGATCCGGCTCCTCGGCGACCAGGAGCTCGCGGACCTGATCCCGGTCGGCACCGAGTTCGACTACCTGACCGTCGGCGCGCGCAGCGAGTTCCATCTCGCGAAGGGGCTCGGCGCGGGCGTCGAGGGCTACGCGGGCGTCGATCTCGCGAGCTCCGACCCGATCTTCGGCGTGCAGGGCGGCCTCACGTGGCGGCCGTCGCGCACGCTCGAGGCGTTCGCGGCCGTCGGCTACGGCACGGCGCTCGGGCGCGCCGGCGACGACGACTCCTTCCTCTTCCGCGTCGGCCTGCACTGGCGGTGGTAGGGCGGCATGGCGAAGAAGCGCAAGAAGAAGCCGCCGCACGACGCGATCGAGCCGAAGGGGAAGATGCTCCCGGCCGAGGGGGCGGCCGCGCCGAAGGACGACGAGGGGACGCGCATCGATGACGCCGGCCGCCACGTCTTCTTCTCGTTCAAGGGCGAGCTGAAGAGCGATCTCCCTGACGCGACCGAGACCGATCTCGCGGGCAACCTCGGCCTGCCGCAGCCCGCGGACGACGAGACCGAGTCCGAGCCGGAGGTCGAGGCCGCGGACGAGACGCAGCAGGAGTCGGCCGAGGCCGCCGGCGCCTCGCCCGACGCGACCGCGACGGAGCACGACCACGCGCCGGATGCCGCGGCGGACCTGTCCGCGGACTCGTCCGCCGTAGCGCCGTCAGGGGCGAAGGCGGAGACGCCGCCCGGCGCGGAGGCGGACGAGACGCCCGTCGACCGCGCCGAGCAGCCCCCGTCCGCCGGCATGTCCGCCGAAGCG
>JAKLKT010000388.1 GCA_023150495.1 Planctomycetota bacterium | reverse complement strand
GTCGAAGCCGAACCGCCTCCCCTCCTCGAGGAGGAGGCGAAGCTCCCGGGGGGCGAGGACCTTCTCGGCGGAGGAGCCGGCGCCCGTCGCCGCGTTCCACCACGGGTCGCGCTCGGGGCGGGAGGGGGCTCCGGGGGAGGACGGCCCCGCGCGCTCCTCGGAGCACGCGCCGAGGAGCAGGAGGACGGCGAGGAGAGGCCTCACGACGCGAGGATTGTAACGGTCGCGCCGCGTACGATGCCCGCGTGCTGCCGGAGGGCCTCGCCGACCGCCTGAGAGCGCTCGCGGACCGCCCGGACGGGCGCCGCCTCGACCGGGATCCCCTGGGCCTCGTGCGGCAGGCGAGGGACAAGGAGACGGCCGCGCTCCTCGGCGCGCTCCTCGCGTTCGGGAACGCGAGGGCGATCCGGCGGTCGCTGGCCATCGCGCTCGAGGCGGTCGACGCCGGGAGGCCGCTCGGACGGCGCTTCCGCCACCGCTGGATCTCGGGGACCGACATCGACCGGCTGCTCGACCGGGCGGGCGAGGCGAGGGCGAGGCACGGCTCGCTCGAGGGGCTCTTCCTCGAGGGCGACGACGGCGACCTCGGGCACGCGCTCGACCGTTTCGCGGGGGGGCTCCGGGGGCCGCGGCCCGGCAAGGGGCTCCGGTTCCTGCTGCCGCGGCCGGGCGACGGGAGCGCGTGCAAGCGGCCGCTGCTCTTCCTGCGGTGGGTCGTGCGGAGCGGCGGGGAGGACCTCGGCCTCTGGAAGCGCGTCGATCCCGCGCGCCTCGTCGTGCCGCTCGACACGCACGTGCACCGGATCGCCTACTGGCTCGGGCTCACGTCGCGAAAGACGCCGTCGTGGCGGACCGCGATCGAGGTGACCGCGGCGCTCCGCGAGGCGGATCCGGCGGACCCCGCACGCTTCGACTTCGCGCTGGCGCACATGGGGATCCTCGGCGACTGCCCCCGGAGCCCCCTCCCTTCGAAGTGCCGTCCGTGCCCGCTGCGGCCGTGGTGCCGCGCGTGGGCGTAGCGCGCTACCACTCGATGTCGTGCTTCCTGCCCTCGGACTCGGCCCACTGCTTCGCCTCGGCGGTGGTCTCGAAGGTCTCGCCCTCGACGAGCTGCGCGAGCGCCCAGCGGGTGTAGGGCACGTTGCTGCTCCACTCCATCCACCGCTCCTTCCAGTAGGACTCCGGCGGGTTGTGCGGGTCGTTCGGGTGCGCGGGATGCGGTTCGTCGAGCTTCTCCGCGAGCTGCCGGAAGGCGGGCTTCCACTTGATGTAGCCGAAGTAGCGCGTCGCGGCCTTGTGCGTCTCGCGCGTGTCGCGCTGGAAGAGCTTCTGCGCCTCGGAGATCGCGGCCTTGTTGTCGAACCCGAGCTTCCCCATCCCGACGAAGGCGGCGCAGATGATGTCGGTGCGCTTCTCCGTCTTGAGGACGCCGAGGAGGATCTTCCCGGCGGCGTCCTTCGACTTCCCCTGACGCGCCACGGCCACGGCCGCGGCGACGGCGACCGTCACCTCCCTGTCCTTCAGGTACTTGGCGGCGGCCTTGAGCACCTCGGGGTGGTCCCATCCGCCGAGGCGCTCGAGGAGCAGGACCTCCTTCGCCGGGTCCTTCGCCTCCTTCATCTCCTTCTCGAAGCGCGCGACCTCCTGGCGGGCGACGGCCGCGTCCTCGACCGGCGTGCCGGGGTCGGGGATCTCGACCTCCGCGGCGGTCTTCTTCTTCGGCGGCTCCGCGGCGGGCTTCTCGTCCTCGGCGAGGAGGACCGCGGGCAGGACGAGGAGGGCGGCGATTCGTCTCATGGGCTCCCTCCGAGGATAGCAGGTCGAGGATGGCAGGTCGGCCGCGGGCCTTGGCTCGACGGGCGGGGCCGCGTAGGATGCCCCGTCCCGAACGCCATGCCTCCGAAGCCGTTTGCCGACCTGCGCGAGTTCGACCTCGAGAAGATCGAGTTCGGCCCGGACGCGATCCGGAAGTACAACCCGCACCGCTTCGAGATGGAGCTCCTGACCGGGGTGATCGCCTTCCGCCCCGAGGCGGGCCTGATCGTCGGCGAGCACGTCGCGGCGCCCGACGCCTTCTGGGTGCGGGGCCACGTCCCCGGCCGGCCGCTCATGCCGGGCGTGCTCATGGTCGAGCTCGCGGCGCAGCTCTGCTCGTTCTACTGGCGGTCGCAGTACCCGGACCACCCCGGCTTCTTCGGATTCGGCGGGATCGAGGGCACGCGCTTCCGCGGCACGGTCGCGCCCGGCGACCGGCTGATCGTCGTCGGCAAGTCGGTCGAGGTGAAGCCGCGCCGCGCGATCTTCGAGGCGCAGGGGTTCGTGGGCGAGCGGATGGTCTTCGAGACGCGCATCATCGGCATCCCGTTCTGACCGCTCAGAACCCGCCGATGACGCCCACGATGCAGGCCGTCAGCTGGCACGCGAGGGCGCCCGCGACCATCGCCCGGAGCGCCGTCCGCGCGAAGTCCGCGCGGCGCTCCGGCGCCAGCGCCGAGAGGCCGCCGATCTGGATGCCGATCGACCCGAAGTTCGCGAAGCCGCAGAGGGCGTAGGTGGAGAGCACGGCGCCCCGCGTCGAGATCTCCCCCGCCTTGACCATGTCGCCGAGCTCCTTGTACGCGAGGAACTCGTTGAAGATCGTCTTCGTGCCGAGGAGCCGCCCGACCTCGAGGCAGTCGGCGGCCGGCACGCCCATGAGCCACGCGAACGGCCAGAAGAGCCATTCGTAGAGGCTCCCGAACGTGAGGTCGCTGTCCGGGCTCACCTGCCGCGCGACGAGAACGACGACGGCATCGAGCATCGCGATGAGCGCGACGAAGACGAGGAGCATCGCGCCGATGTTGACCGCGAGGCGGATGCCCTGCGACACGCCGTTCGCGAGCGCGTCGAGGAGGCTCGTCCCGATCCGCTCGCGGGTGACCTCGGCCCCCCCGCGCGTCTCCGCGACCTCCGTCTCCGGCACGAAGAGCTTCGCGAACACGAACGCGGCCGGCGCGCTCATCACCGAGGCGCAGATGAGGTCGGCGCCGGCGCGCGCGAGCCCGGCGCCGGTCAGGAACTCGACGTAGATCGCGAAGACCGTGCCCGCGATCGTCGCGAAGCCCCCGGTCATGAGCGCCATGATCTCGCTGCGCGTCATCCGCGCGAGGTAGGGCCGCACGAGCAGCGGCGCCTCCGTCTGGCCGACGAAGACGTTCGCGGCGGTCGCGAGCGACTCGGCGCCGGAGACGCCGAGGCCGCGGTGGAGGATCCGCCCGAGGAACCCGACGATCCGCGGCAGGAGGCCGACGTAGTAGAGGACCGACATGAGCGAGCTGAAGACGAGGAGGATCGCGGCCACGTCGATCGCGAAGACGAAGCCGCGGTCGCGGACGAGCCCCCCGAAGACGAAGTCCGAGCCCTGCTTCGCGAAGCCGACGACCCACGAGATCGCCGCCGCGACCCCGGTGAGCGCGCGGTAGACGAAGTCGCCGGGCATCCGCCCGCACCAGAGGAGCACGGGGACCGCCAGGAGCCCCGCGATCGCCGCGGCCCGGAGCGCCGACGCCCGCGGCCCCGCCGGCAGCC
>JAKLKT010000387.1 GCA_023150495.1 Planctomycetota bacterium | reverse complement strand
CGTCGGCGAGCGCCGCGCGCAGGATCACGAGCTTCGCGACCGGGAAGAGCGCGGAGAAGACGAGCAGCACGACGCCGACCGCGGCGTTCCCCCCGCTGAGCAGCTGGAGGATGCCGGTCGCGACCGAGTAGGTCCTCGGCTGGTCCACGAGGCCGAGCCAGCGGCCGAGGTCGTCGAGCGACCCGAGGCGCGGCGTCACGGTCATGCAGGGGCCGAAGAGCCCGGCGCCGAGCAGCAGGTGGTTCGTCCACACGAGGAGCGGGAGGGCGCGGCTCATCGCGTGAGCGACGCGAAGCCGACGTCGTCGATCGGGAGCACGCGGCACTCGGCGGCGACGACCCTGCCGCCGGGCCGGCTCCACGCCCGGTCGCCCACCTCGAGATCGCCGACGGCGACCGTCCAGGAGCCGACGGGGTCGTCGAACCCGACGTCGGCGTCGAAGACAAGGAACTCGATCGAATCGCCGGCGCGGGCGGTGATCCGCGCGGCCTTGATGCTGTCGTCGAGCGACACGCCGCTCACGAGATCGCCCGGCGCGAGCGCTGCGTTGCTCCACTTCGCGAGGAGCGTGTCCTTCTTCGTCGCGCTCTCGAAGACCTCGTGGCCCTGCCAGCGGACGCGGTAGAAGAGGTCCGGCGGCGAGCCGTCGGCGTCCCACTTGCCGGGCTCGACCTCGACGAGCGTCAGGAGCACGTAGTAGTGGCGCTCCTCGGCCACGCGGGGAGGCGGGGGGGGTGCGGGGGCCCTTCCTGGCTCGCACGCGAGGTGGTAGACGCCCGCGCCGGCCGCCGCGACGGCGATGAGCGAGCCGAGGGCGGTCCACACGTAGCGCACGGAGTCCGCAGTATAGGGCCGCCGTGCGGCAGCCCCTGCCGGCGAATAGGGAGACCGCCCTATGCGTCCGACGCTGCGCCAGCGGTGACGCACCGCGCCGACCGCAACCGCCTGCCGTCGCGCGACTTGCGCGCGTCGCGCAGGTCAACCGTTGACGTGGAGGCCCGCTCGGGTAGGGTGGCGGCACGCTCGACCGCCCGGGCTGTCCCTGCCGCACGATCTACTGGCAGCCAAGCTAGGAAAAGATCCAAGGCTGCTACGAGGAACCAATCTCATGATCGACAAGACTGCCGCTGGGACCCCCGTCGAGTTCCCCACCGTCATCGGCGCGGACGCCGTGTTCAAGGGCGAGCTGCACTTCGAGAAGGGCGTGCGCGTCGACGGCAAGATCGAGGGGAAGGTCTCCACCAAGGGCCACATCGCCGTCTCGCAGGGCGGACACCTCCAGGCGGACGTCGACGCGGGCAGCATCATCGTGGAGGGCGACGTCAAGGGGAACCTCGTCGCCGGCGACCGCGTCGAGCTCCGCAAGTCGGCGCGCCTCAAGGGCGACATCACCGCGAGCAAGCTGCTCGTCGCCGAGGGCGCGGCCTTCGTCGGCCACTGCTCCATCGGCCCGGACGCCCAGAAGGCCCCGGCCCCGCCGCCCACCAACCGGATCGCGGAAGCGCTGCCCCGCAAGTAAGGCCGCCTCCCGGCGCGTCGCGAGGGAGCCCGATGGTCGTCGAGCAGCAGCGTCAGACCCCTGCCACGAGGGAGGTGGTCTGCACGCACTGCGAGAGGAAGATCGAGATCCCCGCGACCGCCATGTCCGTCAGCTGCCGGCACTGCCACCGGCGTGTCATCATCGAGGACCTCGAGATCAAGACCTACCACGCGGTGCTGCGCATCGCGACGGCGGGGAAAGTCGAGGTGCAGAAGAAGGGCACGCTGGTGGCGGACGTCCGGGTGAACGAGCTCACGGTCGAGGGCAGCGTGAAGGGGAACGTCATCGCGCTGGACCGCGTCGCGGTGGGGAAGAAGGGCGCGATCGAGGGCAACGTCTCCTGCCGGACGCTCGCCGTCGAGCCGGGCGCGAAGCTCAACGGCCATTACCGCGTCGACCCGGCCTTCGTTCCCCCGCCCGCTACCCCGCGGGAACACGCGGACGACGAGATCGCGTAGCGGGCAGCGGGGGGTCGGGAGGGGGGTGCGGGGGCGTCCCAAACCCTTGCGCCTTAAGGGGTTTCGGCGGTCCCCCGGCCCTGCCCGCCGTAGCCCGAAGGAGCGGAGGCGGGAGCCCCCCCCGATACGCACTTCAAGGGGATTTCACTCGGGAGGGCCGAATGCCGATGTAGGCCCAGATGCCCGAGACGGTTGTTGCGGACTTCATCGCCGCGAGCCCCGCCATGCGCGAGGTGGAGCAGCAGATTCGGCTCGTTCGCGATTCTGCCGTCGCGGTGCTCGTGACCGGCGAGCAGGGCGTGGGCCGGGAGAAGGTGGCTCGGACGATCCACATGACCGGCACGCGTCATCGGGAGCCCTTCGTGCACGTGGACTGCGCCGAGCTCCCCTCCGAGGTGCTCGCGCCGGTCCTCTTCGGCGACCGCGACGAGGGGCGCTTCGAGCTCGCCGGCGCGGGGACGATCTTCCTCGACGGCATCGACTCGCTCGCGATCGACGTCCAGGAGCGGATCCTCCGCATCCTCGAGCGCGGGACGCTCGAGCGCGCGGCCGGCAAGCGCATCGTCCCGATCCGCGCCCGCCTGATCGCGGCGACGCAGCGGGACCTGCGCGATCTGGTCGACCAGGGGAAGTTCCGGCGCGACCTCTTCTGCCGGCTGAACGTCTTCCCGATCGCGGTGCCGCCGCTCCGGAAGCGCCGCGAGGACATCGGCCCGCTCGCAAATCACTTCCTCTCGCTGCACCAGCACGAGCGCACGCCCGCGGTCCACGCGATCGAGGAGCGCGCGCTGCAGGCCTTCAAGGCCTACGCGTGGCCGGGCAATCTCCGCGAGATGGAGACGGTCGTGCTCGGCGCGATCCTCGCCTGCGGCAACGACCGCGTCGTGCGCATCGACAACCTCCCCCACGAGATCCGGGCCGTCGCGCCCGAGGGGCCGAGCCGTCCCGAGCCGCAGTCGCCGCTCGCGATGGACGACAACACGATCGTGCCCCTGTCGGAGCTCGAGCGCCGCGCGATCGCGCACGCGCTCAAGGTCACGGGCGGGAACGTCACGCGCGCGGCCCGGGCGCTCGGCATCGGCCGCGCGACGATGTACCGGAAGCTCGACCGCTTCAAGATGACGGGCGAGTAGCCCGGCTCGCCGAAGCCCCGCCAGGGGCAAGGGCGGCCTCCCCCCCCGGAGCCCCCCCCTTCCGCCAACGGAAGTACGTCACCGGCGCCCGCAGACGCTCGAACCGCTCCGTGAAGAGCGTGCGGTCCGCCTGCGGCACCTCCCCCCCCTCGTGCACGAGCTCGAACCCCGCGCCGAGGAGGCACTCGCGGATCTGGTCGCGGTAGCCCTCGTGGTCGGTCGCCGTCGTCACCGTTCCGCCGGGCGCGAGCGCGCGGCGGAGCAGCGCCGCCGTCGCGGGCCCTATCCAGCGGTTCTTCCAGTGGCGCCGCTTCGGCCACGGGTCCGGGAAGAGGATCGTGAACGAGGCCACGGAGCCCTCCGGCAGCTCCGCGAGCACTCGCCGCACGTCCGCCTGGCACGCGCGCACGTTGCGGAGCCCCGCGCGCGCGACCTTGCGGCAGAAG
>JAKLKT010000386.1 GCA_023150495.1 Planctomycetota bacterium | reverse complement strand
TACGTACTCGAGCAGCGAGTGGCGATGCCCCTTCGCGCGGTCGAGCGCCCACTGCTCGACCTCGTAGCCGATCGGCGTCGTCGCGCCGCGGAGCCAGCACGCGAAGACCTCGTCGCTGTCGAACGGCGCGAAGTAGACCGAGTCGCCGACGATCCGCGGCGGCTCCCGCATCCAGCCGGAGCGCAGGTGGACCATCTGCGGCCTCCCGAACTCCGCCAGCCGCTCGCGCTCCCGCGAGGGCTTTCGGTCGTAGCGGAAGAGCCAGAGGAGGTCGCCGCTCCGCGCATCAAGCGCCGCCGCGACGCCGAGGCCCGTCACCGCGACCACGACGCCCTTCGCGACCGCCGGTGCCAGCCCGGAGTAGGGGGGGAACTCCGGGGCCGCCTCCGTGTCGCCGTACCCGAGGAACCGCCGCCAGATCACCTTGCCGGTGCGCCGGTCGAGGCAGAAGGCGTGCGCCTCCTCCTTCGCCGTCGGGCCGTCGTCCCCCTCGTCGCGCACCGCGCCGCAGACGTAGAGGCGGTCGCCGACGACGGCCGGCGCGCCGCGGAAGAAGACCGGCCGGTCCGCGCTCTTCCCGTCGCCGGTGAGCTCGCACGTCCAGAGGGTGCGTCGCGCGCGCACGTCGAACGCCCGGAGCTCGTTCGACGGGAGAGGCTGCTCGTGCAGGAAGAGCGCGCGGTCGAAGTAGAGCACGCCGTCGAAGACGGTCGCGGCGCGGCCGCCGGGGTTTCGCGCGAGCAGCTCGTCCACCGCGAGCTCGCGGAGGCCCGAGGCCTCCTCGTCGTCGGTCGCCTCCTCCGGCGCGAGGAAGCTCAGCTTCCCGCTCTCCCTCTCGTAGGCCGCGACGGCGGGCCCGAGGTGGACGTAGACATGGTCCGCGTCGCAGACCGGCGGGAACGGGAGGAGCGGGCTCGTCTCGGGCGTGCGGTCGGCCTCGCGCGCCATGAGGCTCTGCGGCGTGCTCTCGAGGATCGGGCTCTGCCAGACGAGCCGCAGCGCCTCCGGCAGCGGGTCGCCGTTCCGCGACCGTGACGGATCGCCGCCGGGCGTGGTCCATCCGGGGGGGCGGCGGGGGGACAGGCCGGCGAGGTGGGAGGCGCGGCGGCGGAACGCGTCCGACCGGAGCAGCGCCTCCTCGCCGCGCGCGAGGTGGTCGCCCACGCGCAGCAGGTACCCCTCCGCCGCGTCCGGGTCGCCGCGCTGGAGCGCGCGGTCGGAGAGAGCGACGAGCGCGCCCGGGACCGCGGTCGACGCGGGGTAGCGCTCGACGAGATCGAGGACCTCCTCCTCGTCCGCGGACAGGACGGCGCCGCGGATCGCGGCGCTCGCGGTGGCGTCGTGGATCTGCCTCCACGCGGCGAGGATGTCGTCGCCGAAGGGCGGCGTCCCGCGGACCAGCTGGATCGCGCCCCAGCGCCTCGGCGATACGTAGAGCAGGCGCTCGCGCACGGCGACGAGCCCCCTCTCGTCGGTGAGGACGAGCGCCTGGAGCCGGTCCGCGGCGGCGAGCGCGTCGCCCGCCTCCGCGGCCTTCCGCGCCTCCGCGACGAGCGACGACACGGCGGCCACGTCGTCGCGCACGTAGGAGCCGTTGTGGCGGGGCCGCGCGAGCTCGTCGGCGCCCGTGGCGGCGGCGAGGGCGAGGAGGAGGATCGGCGCGCGCACCGCGCCATGATACGGGCCGCTACTCCGCCCGCACCACGGCGTCGCGCACCTGGAGCTCGGCGAACGGCGTCGCCCCCTGCGGGACCCCGTTCCACGTCTCGACGACCATGCGCTCGACGTAGAAGGGGTCCGTCGCGAGCGCCTCCACCTCGGCGGCGAGGCGGGCGCCCAGGGCCTCCTCCGCCCGCAGCTCCCGCTCGATGCGGCGCCGCTCCTCGCGGAGCACCTGCTTCCTCCCGACGGTCGGGAGCGCGTTGGCGCCGACCAGCAGGAGGGTCATCCCGGCGAGCAGGTGGGGGAGGAGGCGGCTGACCCTCAAGATCCGTACTTCGCCTTGCTCCCGAGCTCCTCCTCGATCCTGAGGAGCCGGTTGTACTTGGCCACGCGGTCGGAGCGGCACGGCGCGCCCGTCTTGATCTGGCCGGCGCCGGAGCCGACCGCGAGGTCCGCGATCGTCGTGTCCTCCGTCTCGCCCGAGCGGTGGGAGATCACCGCCGCGAAACCGGCCGCGCGCGCGGTGCGGATCGCGAGGAGGGTCTCCGTGAGGGTGCCGATCTGGTTCAGCTTGATGAGGATCGCGTTGCACGCGCGCTCCTCGATGGCGCGCTCGAGGCGCGTCACGTTCGTCACGAGCAGGTCGTCGCCGACGAGCTGCACGGAGCCGCCGAGGCGCTTCGTCAGCGCCCCCCAGCCCCCCCAGTCGTCCTCGGCGAGGCCGTCCTCGATCGAGACCACGGGGTACCGCGCGGCCCAGTCCGCCCAGAGGTCGATCATGCCCTCGCTCGTGAGCGTCCGCTTGCCGATGCGGAGCTCGTACTTGCCCTCCTTGTGGAGCTCCGACGTCGCGGGGTCGAGCGCGATCGTCACCTGGCTGCCGGGCTTGAACCCCGCCTTCTCGATCGCCTTCATGACGCACTCGAGGGCCTCCTCGTCCGACTTGACGGAGGGAGCGAAGCCGCCCTCGTCGCCGACGAGCGTCCCGTAGCCCTTGGACTTCAGGACCGCCTTCAACGCGTGGTAGATCTCGGTGCCCCAGCGGAGCCCCTCCGAGAAGCCCGGCGCGCCCGACGGCATGACCATGAACTCCTGGAAGTTCGTGGACTGCCAGCCCGTGTGGGCGCCGCCGTTGAGGATGTTCATCATCGGTACGGGCATCACGCGCGCGTCCGCGGCGAGGTGGGCGTAGAGCGGCTTCCTCGCCGCCGCCGCCTCCGCCTTCGCGTAGGCGAGCGAGACGCCGAGGATCGCGTTCGCGCCGAGGCGCCCCTTGTTCGGCGTCCCGTCGAGCTCGCAGAGCGCGCCGTCGAGCGCCGCCTGCGTCTCGAACGCGCGGCCCACGAGCGCCTTCGCGATCTCGCCGTTCACGTGGCCGACGGCCTTCCTCGCGCCCTTGCCGCCGTAGCGCGGGCCGCCGTCGCGGAGCTCCAGCGCCTCGTGGGACCCCGTGGAGGCCCCGGAGGGGACCATCGCGGAGCCCCGGAACCCGCCCTCGAGCTCGACATCGGCCTCGACCGTCGGGTTGCCGCGCGAATCGAGCACCTCGCGCGCCTTCGTCGCCGTGATCTTCCGCATACCCGCCCTCCTTACTATTCGGTCGCGAAACCTCGATGCCGCCGACGTACGGCTGTTAGCCTCTCTGCCGAATGCGGATTCCGTTGACGCCCCATGGCGTGCGCGAGATGTTCCTCTTCGGCGGGGGGGCGCTGCTGCTGGCCGTGGCGGCGTTCCTTCTCCATCCCGCGGCGGCCCTCCCGTTCGTCGCGCTCTTCGCCTTCGTATTGTCGTTCTTCCGCGACCCGGAGCGCAAGCCGCCGCCCGGCGAGGAGGTGGCGGTCGCGCCGGCCGACGGGAAGGTGACCGACATCGAGGAGGTCGAGGAGCCCCACTTCCTCGGGGGGAGGGCGCTGCGGATC
>JAKLKT010000385.1 GCA_023150495.1 Planctomycetota bacterium | reverse complement strand
GCGGCCGCACCCGGCGTGGGGGCTCATGTACCTGCAGTACACGTTCTCCCACCTGGGCGCGGCCGCCGTGTTCGCGGCGATCTCGTAGCGCCCGGCTCAGGGGGGCGTGACGGCGAGCGAGAGGATCTCCGCGGCCTGGACGCTGAGCTCGGCGGGTGCCGCAGCGAGGTAGTACTGCCCCGCGGCGAGCGACCCGTCCGCCTGCTCGACCGTCACCACGAGCGTCCCGCTCCCCGACGACCACGCGAGGGAGAGGCGGCAGCCTGCGGCAGGGTCGCAGGTGGCGATCTCGAGTCCGTTCACGTCGACGCCGCCGTCGGGCTCGATGGCGATGCGGAAGTCGACGTGGCCCTGGTCCCTCTCGCCGCCGCATCGGACGTCTGCGCCCGTTGAGCCCGAAATGAGATGCGCCTCGGCTCTCCACTCGCTCGCGGAGCCGACCGCGCAGCACGCGGTGTCGCCCTCGTCCGCGGACTCCCGGCCGCTGAAGCGCACGTGCTCCTGGCCCTTGTCCCCGCCGTCCGCGAACGTCGCGACCGCAAGCAGCACGCACCCGCCGATGACACGCCAAGCCAACCCAGTCATGCCGATCTCCTTTCGGAGCGGATGACGGGCAAACGGGCAGCCGAGCCGTGCGGACCGGCCCGTTGCCCGTACCAAGGGGGCCGGGCCGGCAGCGCCCGCTCCATCCCGCCAGCTCCCGGGATGCGGCTGGCGCGCATGCGCGTGCCGGCCGGGGTTCTCCACCGGCTATCCGCAGTCGCGGCGGCGCCCGGCTGGCCGCGGGATGCGAGGGGCAGCTACTCCGCGCTGAGGTCGAGCACGTCGGACGCGCTGGCCCACGCCTCGTTCGCGGCGGCCGACATCTTGTAGTTCAGCTGCTCGAAGACGGGCTGGCCGGTCGTCAGGTTGTGCACCTGCGTCGAGGCGAGCCACTGGGGACCGCACTTCCAGGCGGAGACCGTGACGGAGTAGGCCGCAGCGGGGTCGAACGATCCAGCGTCCACTCCATTGACGGAGATGGCGCCGCCGAGAAAGCCGATCCGGAAGTTCACGTGGCCCTGGTCCCGGTCACCGCCGCACACTTCGGCGTCGGCGCCGGGGACAAGGCTCGCCGTGACGACATAGGAATTGCCGGAAGGGATCTCCTCGACCCACAGCTCGGCCGCGATCCCGGCGGCGGCCAGTACGGCAAGGGCCGCGAACCCGAGGCCAAGCTTCCGGCCCCTCGAACTCCCGCTAGTGCGCATGATTTCCCCGTTTCCTTTCCGGTTTCACCGTTCCGACCGGAGAGAATCACTGCCGGGGACCGAATCAATGCGCCGTTGATCGCGGGCGTCCCAGTCCGGGCCATCGCACCTAACACGCTGCGGGCCAACGCCTTGGGACACAAGGCCGAGGTCGGCCTTTGGTCCCAATTGGCGCCATTTGGCGCTATTGGTCTATTCGCCGACGACGCTTCTCGCGATCTCCTGGAGGGCCGGCCCGGGGAGGTAGACCGCCGAGCGCGTCTTGCCGCGCCTCTCGAGAAGGCCGGGCTCGATCAGGAGCTCGAGGTCCCGGGCCGTCGTGGACTTCGACACCCGGAAGAGCTCCCGGTACTCCCCGAACATCAGCTTCCCCCGGGCGAGCACCCGGTTGATCGCCGTCTGCTGGCGGTGGTTCACGTCGAAGCCTCTCTTCGCGATCTCCGCGAGGATCTTGTCCACCTGGCCGGGGTCGTATCCCGGAAGGAGCGTCGGGCCGCGCGCGTCGAGCTTGATGTCCTCCGACCCGATCTTTCTCCCCTCCGAGCTCACGACGGCGCGCAGGATCACGTTGCGGAGCTCCCGGACGTTCCCCGGCCACGGGAACGACTCGAGCTTCGCGATCGCGTCGTTCGTGAGCTTCACGTCCGCCCTGCCCTCGCGGCGGGCGGCCTCCTCCACGAAGGCGTAGGCGAGGGGCTCGATGTCCTGGAGCCTCTCCCGCAGGGCCGGCACCCGCAGGCTCAGCCCGGCGAGGCGGTAGTAGAGGTCCTCGCGGAACCTCCCGGTCGCGATCATCTGCTCGAGATCCGCGTTCGTTGCCGCGATCACCCGGACGTCGACCGTCCTGACGGCGGACTCCCCGATCCGCTTCACCTCGCCGAGCTCGAGCGCACGCAGGAGCTTCACCTGCATCGCGAGGGGCATGTTCCCGATCTCGTCGAGGAAGAGCGTGCCGCCGTCGGCCTCCTCGAAGAGGCCCGCGCGGTCGCGATCCGCCCCGGTGAAGGACCCGCGCACGTGCCCGAAGAGCTCCGACTCGTAGAGGCCCTCGGCGACCGAGGCGCAGTCGAGGGCGACGAAAGGCATCGACTGGCGCTCGCTCGCATAGTGGATCGCGCGCGCGATGAGCTCCTTCCCGGTCCCGTTCTCGCCCGAGATGATGAGCGACAGCTCCGTCGGCGCCACGCGCTTCGCCTCGCGCACGACGCCCTGCATCACGACGCTCCTCGTGACGATCCTGTCGAAGCTCCAGCCCCGCGCCTGCCGGTGCTGCCGCAGCTCGCGCTTCGCGTACTTGAGCTCCTTGCCCCGCTTCTGGAGCTCGGACTTCTGCTGCTTGTAGAGCCCCTCGATCTCCTTCCTCTGCCCCTCCAGCTCGCGCACGAGCTCCGCCTTGTCGATGGCGGCGACCGCCTGGTCCGCGAAGAGCTCGAGCAGGCGCTCGTCCTGCTCGCTGAAGTTGCCCGTCCGGAAGCGGTTGTCGAGGTAGAGCGCGCCGACGGTCCTGCCCCCGGACCGGAAGGGGACGGCGACGATCGACTTGAGGTGGAGCTGGCGGACCGACATGTACTCCTCGAACCGGCCGTCGGTCTCGGCGTTCTCGCTCCGGACGATCCTGCCCGAGCGCACGACCTCCTTCATGATCTGCGAGGAGATCTTCCGCTCGGGCTCCGAGATGGACTCCCGGTCGAGGTTCCGCGCGAGATGGACCGTCTCCCGCCCCTCGTCGAGGAGGATCACGAAGCCCCTCTCCGCTCCCGTGAGCTCGATCGCTCGATCGAGGATCAGCCCGAGGAGGCGATCGCGGTTGAACTCGCGGTTCATCTCGCGCGTGACATGGAGCACCTTGACGAGGCGGTCGGCCTCCGGCGCCGCCAAGGGGTCGGCGGCGGGGCGGGGCAGCTCGGCGAGGTGGAGGTCGATCTTTCGCAGCATGGCTTCGTTCCCGTAGATGGCCCAGATGTCGCGCGCCGCCTCGAGCAGCGCCGCCGCCGCGGGTCCGGTGGGCTGGCGGAGGAACCTCTGCATCTCGCCCTCCTCGAGGAGCGAGGCGGCCGTCGCGTAGACCTCCGCCCGGAGAGGCGCCGCCGTGCACCGGTTCGCGACGGCGACGGCCTCCTCGAGCAGGCGCCCGCCCACCGCGGCCTCCCCGCGGCTGAGGGCGGCACCTGCTCGCACGAGCAGGGCGCGGGCACGTAACGACGTCCGGAGGCGCAGCGGCTCCGCGTCGCGTAGGCCGAGGCGCCGCTCGGCGAGATGCCACCCGCCCTTCGCCGCGGCGCACTCCGCAAGCCCCACGCGCACCTCGCACAGGAGCCTGCGGTTCCGCGCGCGGAGCACATGGCG
>JAKLKT010000384.1 GCA_023150495.1 Planctomycetota bacterium | reverse complement strand
GCGGCCGCAGCTCGAGGCCGCGCTCAAGGCCAGGGACCCGCGCACGCGCGCGCTCGCGCTCGAGTGCCTCGCGGAGCCCGCTCCCGCGGCGCCGTTCGCCGGGGACGCCGCGGAGGAGCTCCGGATCGCGTGCGCGCGGGTGACGGACGACCGCGCGGTGCTCGAGAGGCTCGCGAAGGACCGCTCGTGGCGCGTGCGGCTCGCGGTCGTGTTCGCGGTCGAGCGCCGCCGGCAGAAGGACGACCTCCCGCTGCTCATGCGGATCCTCAAGGACCCGCCCGGCCGGGTGCGCGCCCGCGCGGCCGAGGCGCTGGAGCGGCTGACGGAGCTCCCGTTCGGCGACGACGCCGCCAGGTGGGAGAAGTGGTGGGGGTCCGGGGGCCCGGCGTTCGAGCTGCCGCCGCCGCGCGCGCAGGCGCCGAAGGAGGCCGGCCACAGCTCCGCCCGCGTGACCTTCCGGAACATCCCCGTCGTCTCGCGGCGCTGCTGCTTCATCCTCGACGCGAGCCGATCGATGACCGAGCCCGCGCCCGGCAAGGGCGGGAAGACTCGCTGGGACCTCGTCGTCGAGGACCTGCGCGCGGTCGTCGCGCGGCTGCCCGACGACGCGCGGTTCAACGTCGTGCTCTTCCGGACGGAGGTCTCGGCGTGGAAGCCGCGGCTCGTGCCGGTCACGCCGGCGATGCGCCGCGCGTGCTCGGAGTGGATCGGCGCGGAGCAGCCCTCGGGCTGGACGAACCTCTACGACGCGATGGCGCTCGCGCTCGCGGACGACGACGTGGACGCGGTCTACGTGCTGACCGACGGCGTGCCGAGCCGCGGCGCGGAGACGGACCGCTCGGGCATCCTCGCGGAGCTTGCGTACCTGAACCGCTACCGGCTGGTGCAGGTGAACTCGATCCAGGCGGGCTCGAAGGAGGGGCTCGGGAAGCGGTGGGAGGGGTTCCTCGACGACCTCGCCGCGGCCAACGACGGCATCGCGGTGAAGGAGTGATTCTCGCAGCAACACTAGAAGGAGGTGAACCGTGAAGACCCTTTTCGTCGCTTGCGCCCTCGCGGTGCTCGCCACGGCTGCCGCGGCCGACATCCTGCCGCCCGGGAGCTACGTCCAGTCCGGCGAGGGCGGCGATCATGCCGCGACCTCGTGGGCGGGCGGCTGCATCGTCATCTTCGACGGCCAGCCGTTCGTCTGGAACGGCAGCTTCTACACGAACGGCCTGAGCGTGCTCGAGTTCATCGAGATCCTCGACGGCGAGTACGGGTGGCTGCTGGTCACCCCCGACCAGTTCGACACGGGAATCGTCACAGGAGGCCGCTAGGCCGCCGCCCACCCGCGGGCTTCCGTCGGCCTCCGCATCCGGGCCTCCTCGAGGTGAGACATGAGACTCTGGACGCTCCATCCCAGGTACCTGGACTCGGTCGCCCTCGTGTCCGTGTGGCGCAAGGCGCTCCTCGCTCGGAAGGTGCTCCGCGGCCGCACGAAGGGCTACCGGAACCACCCGCAGCTCGAGCGGTTCCGGGCGCACCCCGCGCCGCTCTCGGCGATCAACGCCTACCTCGAGGCGATCCACGGCGAGGCCCGCGTCCGGGGGTACGCGTTCGACAAGCGCAAGCTCGGGCCGGTGCGCGACGAGACGCGCATCTCCGCGACCGACGGCCAGCTCGCGCACGAGTGGCGGCACCTGCGCCGGAAGCTCGCGAAGCGGTGCCCGGCGCGCGCCCGCCGCGGCGCCGGGAGGCTCGCGGCGCACCCGCTCTTCGAGATCGTCCAGGGCCCCGTGGAGCCCTGGGAGCGGAGGGCGCGGTCGTGAGCAGTTCCGGGCGACCGCAGCGGAAGAAGGCCGCGAAGCCGCCTCACGGCGGCGGCGGCGTCCCGCAGGCTCCCGCAGGCTGCCGCGCACGGGACACTTCGTCGAGCCCCTCGACGAGATCCTCGGCGAGGTCGCGCACGTCCTCGAGGCCGACCGAGAGGCGCACCAGCGTGCCCGGGAGACCGAGCCGGCGCCGCTCCTCCGGGGGGATCGACGCGTGCGTCATCGATGCCGGGTGGCACACGAGCGACTTCACGCCGCCGAGCGACTCGCCGAGCTTGAAGTAGCGGCGCGTCGAGACGAATCGCCGCGTGCCGGCCTCGGATGCGTCGAGCTCGATCGACACGACGCCGCCGAATCCGCTCGACTGGCGCCGCGCGATCTCGTGGCCCGGGTGCGACGGAAGCCCCGGGTAGTGCACCCTCGCGACCGCCGGGTGCTCCTCGAGCCGCCGCGCGAGCTCGAGCGCGCTGCGGTTGTGGCGCTCGACGCGCAGCGGGAGCGTCTTCAGTCCCCGCAGGGTGAGCCAGCAGTCGAAGGGCGACGGCACCGCGCCCGTCGCGTTCTGGAGGAACTTCACGGGTGCGAAGAGCCGCTCCTCGCGCGCGAGCACCGCTCCCTGCACGAGGTCCGAGTGCCCCGCGAGGTACTTCGTGACCGAGTGGACGACGAGATCGGCGCCCAGCTCGAAGGGCCGCTGGTTCACGGGCGTCGCGAAGGTGTTGTCGACGACGACCGGCACGCCGAAGCCCCTCGCCACCTCGGAGACCCGGGCGATGTCGTAGACCTGGAGCCTCGGGTTCGTCGGCGACTCCAGCCAGACGAGCCTCGCCGGCAGCGTCGCGAGCGCGCCCGCGAGCGCGCCGGCGTCGTTCAGGTCCACCTGGCGGTGCGACACGCCGAGCGGCCCGAAGACCCGGTCGAGCAGCCGGAACGTCCCGCCGTAGAGGTCGGGCGTCGTGATCACCGCATCCCCCGGACGCACGAGCGCCTGGAGGATCGCGTTCTCCGCGGCGAGGCCGCTCGCGAAGACCGCGCAACGCTCGACGCCCTCGAGCGCCGCGAGCACGCGCTCGAGCGTCTCGCGCGTCGGGTTGTTCGTGCGCGAGTAGTCGTAGCCCCGGTTCACGCCCGGCGCCTCCTGCACGAACGTGGATGTCTGCGCGATCGGCGTGACGAGAGCCCCCGTCGAGGGGTCGGCCTCCTGCGCGTGGTGGATGAGGATCGTGTCGAGGCGCATGTCAGTCTCCCTTCACGACGCGGAAGAAGCGCGCGTCGGCGACGGCGCGCAGCGGGTCCAGGATCCTGCGGACCGACTCGATGCGCTCGCGCGTCTCGGGCGCGGTGATGGCGACAAGCGCCTGCGGCGTCTCGCGGACCTCCCGCAGCCGCAGACCGCTGCCGCGGAGGAGGTCGAGCACGGAGTCCGCGGCGTCCGCCGCGAGCGTCGACGCGATGAGCCACGGCGTGCGGCACGGCGCAGGGTGGAGGGGGGCGCGGGGGGAGGCGGGGGCGCCGCGGTCGCCGCGCGCGATCGCGAGGAGGTCGTCGAGGATCGAGGACGCGGTCGGCAGCCCGCCCGCGCCCTTCCCGACGAGCGTCAGCGGGCCCGCGGTGTCCGTGTCGAGCCGGACGAGGTTGAGCTCGTCCCCGACGCCCGCGAGCCGGTGGGTCGCGGGCACGGCCGCCGGGGCGACGAAGGCGCGCGCCTCGCCGTCCTCGAGCTCCGCGACCGCGACCGGCTTCAGCGCGTACCCGAGCGCCGCCGCGATCGCGCACTCGCGCGGGGTGATCTC
>JAKLKT010000383.1 GCA_023150495.1 Planctomycetota bacterium | reverse complement strand
GCCCTGCCTGCGGCGGACGCGCCGCCCGCACGGAAGGGCGTCCTGCGGGAGCCCCGGCTCCTCGCGGACTCGCCGCGCGCACGGTACCCCGCCCGCGCTCGGCGCCTCGGCCTCGAGGGCACCGTGATGCTCCTCCTCCACGTCGCGGCGGACGGGACGGTCGACCGCGTCGCGGTCGAGACGTCGAGCGGCGACGAGATCCTCGACCGCGCGGCCGCGGAGGCCGCGGCACTGTGGCGGTTCGACCCGGCGCGCAAGGACGGCGCCGCGATCGCCTGCGAGATCCGCCAGCCCGTGGAGTTCACGCTCGCCGACGCCTAGCGTCGTCGGGGTGCCGCGCCGGAGGCGGGCCGCTACTTCCTCTCCCCGGACTGGTCCACGATGTCGCCGTGGATGACCATCTCGGCGAGGCCGTACATGGAGCAGGTGATCGACACGCCCTCCTCCCCGCCGGGAAGGATGAGGACGTCCCCGTTCCACGCGTCGTTGACGACCGCGCCCTCGGAAGCGTTGGTCTTCACCACCTCCTTCCCGGCGATCCGGATGACGAGGCCGCTGTGCGTGCTCTTCTCCGGATCCAGGCGGGCCCGGTACTCGACGCGCGTGATCCGGTAGGCCTTGCCCGCCGGCACGCGCCCGCACCCGCGGTAGTGGGCGAGCGAGTCCCGGCGGTCCCGCAGCCGGGGCGTCTCCGTCCAGATCGTCTCGGGCTCGAGCGAGTCGATGCGATAGAGCTTCCCGCTGAGGTAGACCGTGCGGTCGTTGCCGCCGCCATGGTCCGCGAGCACCTGGATCAGGACGGGCTCGCCGGTCAGCCAGCCGTCGCCCATGACGAGCGGCCGCGGCGGCGTCTCCTCGCCCTCGGCGGCGGGCACGAGCCGCCCGTGGAGCTCGACCGAGGCCGCCACCATGGTGCCGTTCAGGCGCACTTCGGACTCCCGTCCGTGACGCAGGCGAACGAGCCCCTTGAGCTCGGTGTCGACCTTGTCGATGCCCCGCTCCCTCCGGTCCCACTGCAGGTCCTCCATGTCGGGCAGCGACACGCGCAAGCGGCCGTAGTCCGCCCCGAAGCAGGCACGAACGACGGCGCGCTCGATCAGGAAGGTCCGTCCCGGCGGGACGAGGCCGGCGGTCACGTACGTCCGCTCGCTCGCGCGCTCGCTCCCGCCCGGCGGAGGGCCGCTGACGTCCAGCGGCTCGGCGTCCGTGCCCCGCCTCGTCAGGACGACGTTCCCGCGTCCCGACACCTGGAGGACAAGCGGCGAGCCCGAGATCTCCCCCGCCTCCGCGCGCACGCGTTCCCGCCACGCCAACGATTGCCCGAGCCTCGTCGCATTCGACTCGCGCTGCCGCGCCGTCTCGCGCACCGCCTCGCCCACGGCCGCCTCGAAGAGGTCCTCCGGCGGATCGCGGTGCTCCTTCACGGCCTCCCGGTAGGAGTCCCGCACCGTCCCCCGGATCCACTGCTCCTCCGACGGGGTCGTCCCGGCCGGGCGCAGGATGGTGCGCCCGGTCGATTCGCCGCCCTCCGTGCCGGGAGCATCCCCGGGCGTCTCCGTAGCCCCGCCGGCCGCGACCGAGCCGGGGGATTGGCCCGCGTCGCGTGCCCCCTGCGCGGCGCCCCGGTACGAGGGCCGGTCGGCGAACAGCGCCCACCCCGCCGCGAGCCCCACGGCGAGGCCGGCCACGAGAACGAGCACGGCGCGCGCCACGGCGCCATGGTACCGCCGCGCCCCTCCCCCGCGCCCCCTCCCCTCGGCGGGCTACACCGGCGTGCCGAGGATCGCGAAGACCTTCTTCTTCTGCTTCTCGAAGACGGCCTTCGTGTTCGCCTCGAGGTTCAGGCGCAGGAGCGGCTCGGTGTTGGACGGCCGCACGTTGCACCACCAGTCCTCGTACTGGACCGTCACGCCGTCGAGCCAGTCGATCTCGCCGTCCTTGAACGCCGCCTCGATCTCCTTCATCTTCCCGTCCTTGTCCTCGACGCGGAAGTTGACCTCGCCCGTCTGGATGTAGCGGCGCAGCGGCTTGAGGAGGCCCGAGACCCCCGCCTTCGCCCGCGACACGATGTTGCACATCGCGACGACGGCGAGGCTCGACGACTCGGTGTTGTAGTTCTCGCGGAAGTAGTAGTGGCCCGAGTACTCGCCGCCGAACACGCAGCCGTGCTCGCGCATCGCGTTCTTCATGAACGAGTGCCCGACGCGCCCGCGGATGGGCTTGCCGCCGTGGCGCGCGATCTCCTCCGGCAGCGCGCGGCTGCTGCGGAGGTCGTAGACGACCGGCCCCTTCTCGCGCGAGAGGATGTCGGCGGCCATCAGCGCGGTGGCGAGGTCGTTCGTGATGATCCCGCCCTTCTCGTCCACGAACCCCGCGCGGTCGGCGTCGCCGTCGAACGCGATCCCGAGATCGGCCTTCTCCTTCTTCACCCGCTTCTCGAGGTCCGCGAGCGTCTCGTGGTCGAGCGGGTTGGCCTCGTGGTTCGGGAACGTCCCGTCGAGCTCGAAGTAGAGCGGCACGACCTCGAGGTCGAGCCTCTTCGCCACGAGCGGGAACTCCCAGCCCCCCATCCCGTTGCCCGCGTCCGCGACGACCTTCAGGCGGCGGCCGAAGTTCGCGTGCTTCACGACCATGTCCACGTACGCGTCGGTGTAGGACGCCTCGCGGACGTGGCCCTGTTTCGGCGCGTCCGCCGGGAGCTGGCCGCCCCGGATCCGCGCCTCCATCGCCGCGATCCCGCTGTCGCGCCCGATCGGCACCGCGCCCTTCCGCGCGAGCTTCATGCCGATGTACTCCGCGGGGTTGTGGCTCGCGGTGACCATGATGCCGCCGTCGAAACCGCCGCGGCCGAGCGCGAAGGAGAGCACGGGCGTCGAGCAGAGGCCGATCCGCACGACCTCGACCCCCGTGGCGGTGAGACCCCGCGCGAGCGCCTGCGCGATCTCCGGGGCCGAGGGGCGCATGTCGTGGCCGATGACCACCGTGCGCGGCTTGACCTCGGCGGTGAACGCGCGGCCGATCTTCTCGGCGAGCGCCGCGTCGATCTGGCTGCCGTAGATGCCCCGGATGTCGTAAGCTTTGAAGACGCTCATTCGCCTCGCTGCCTCCCTCCTGCTCCTTCTATCGGCCGCCGGAGCGGTCGACGAGATCCTCGTCGAATCGGACGCGGACGGCGTCATCGTCCGCTCCCCCGCCGCCGCCGCAAACTTTCTCTTCCGGGCGCCGAAGGGCTTCCGGAGGGCCGAGGCGCCGGAGGGGTTCGCCCTGGCGCTCGAGGCGGAGGGGACGTCGATCCGCCTGCGCCTCGCCGACCTGACCGCGGGGGAGGCGCGCGGCGGCCTCGACGCGTTCCTGACGTCGCGCGAGCAGGAGTACCGGGCGGGCTTCGACGGCTCCCTCGGGATCACCAGCGGGCGCGGCCGCCGGACGGCGGCCATCGAGACGAAGGACGCGTTCCGGCTCGTGCTCGTGGTCTTCGACGGGGCGAGAAGGTACGAGCTCTTCTGCGAGGGGGCTCCGGGGGCCGCCACGGAGCTCGCCGCTGTCGCGGAGGGGTTCACGATCCTCGAGCCGAAGGGCGCCCCGGAGGGCGGCCCGCTCCTCGGCGACGCGAAGGCCGGGACGATCGAGCA
>JAKLKT010000382.1 GCA_023150495.1 Planctomycetota bacterium | reverse complement strand
CCCTTCCTTCCGCCGAGGAGGCGCCGAGCCGGACGACCGGGACCGGGCTCGCCGGCGGCTCCGAGAAGCGGGCGATCCTCCCTCCGATGAGGCGCAGGAGCCACGGCACCGTGCGCCGGACCGTCTGCGTGAGCCCCCACATGCCGTGCATCTGCGCCAGCGCGTCCGCGAGGTAGAGGCGGCTCTTCGGGAAGACGAGCGCCTTCAGGAACCGGAGAGGGTTGTAGAAGAACGCGTACGCGAGCATCAGGTTGAGCTGCTTCTTCCACGGCTTCGCCTCGCCCGACGCGATCACGTAGTTCGCGTCGGTCATGTGCGGCTCGACGTCCCTGCCGCCCACGCTCCGGAACGCGAGCCGCTTCGTGAACGCCTCCTCGTAGAGCTTCGAGCCCGTCGCGGGCGTCATCATGAGGACCTGGAAGGAGACGGCGCCCGCGTCGCGCAGGATCTGCGCCTGGTTGAGGAGGCCGTACGGGCGGCCCGGCGTCCAGAGCGGCTGGCCGTCGTGGTGCATCATCATCGGCATCGGGTGGATGCCGTGGCGGCGGAGCAGCCCGAATGCCTCCGTGGTGCGGTCGACCGACTGCCCCTTCTTGACGAAGGTCGCCGTCAGGTCCTCGACCCCCATCCAGATCGCGCGGAGCCCCGCCGCGCGGATCAGCGGGATCTGCTCCTTGAGCTTCAGCGTGTCGTGGACGGTGGCCTCGGTGCCCCAGCGCACGCGTTTCCGCGGCGGCAGGACGCCGTCGCGCATCGCGCGGGACATGGCCTCGGCGACCTCGACCGTGCGCGCGTGGTCGTCGAAGAAGTTGTCGTCCGTGCCGAAGAAGTAGCCGATCCCGTACTCGCGCCCGAGCGCCCCGAACTCCTCGACGATGCGCGCGGGGCTCTTCCGGCGGTTCTGGCGCTGGTTGTAGGCGGGGATCGGGCAGTAGGGGCAGCGGAACTTGCACCCGAACGTGAGGACGAGCGAGGCGATCGGGCTCTTCCGCCGTACGAGGCGCGCCGGGAGCGCATGCGCGGCGAGGGTGCGCGCGCGGCCAGGCGGCTCGAGCAGCCGGTAGCCGAGCGTCGCGGGCGGCAGCTCGTCGAGGTCGCCGAGGAGCCGCTGCGTGCCCGTGTCGACGAGCTCCTCCGCGACGCGGTCGCCCCGCGCGTACATGAGGCCCGGGATGCCGTCGAGGAGCCCGCGGTCGCGCGCCCGGAGGAACGCCTCCCGCAGCGGCTCGAGGGGCCCGCGCTCCGTGAGGAGGACCTCGAGGAGGCTCAGCCACGGGTACTCCTCGCCGGTGATCGCGACGTCCGCCCCCTCCGGGTCGTCCGGCCGGGCGCGGAACGCCCCCCAAGGCTGGTAGACGGCCCGCGCACCGCCGACGACGATCAGCGGCCGGTGCGGCGGCGGGATCGACGCCGCGCTCGCGACGAGCTCCTTCGCCCGCGTCGCGTGGAGGGACATGGAGGAGACGAGGAAGAGGTCGGGGACGCGGCCGTCGAGGCGCATCTCCGCGGGGGCGAAGTTCCGGTTCCACTGCTGGAGGACGATGCGGGTCTTCGCGAAGCCGCAGTCGGCCATCGCGGCGCCGATCGCGCGGACGCCCGCGGGCGCCATCCGGAGATCGGGCCCGATGAAGGGCAGCAGCCGCGTCCTGTGGTCGAACGCGCAGGTGACGACCGTCGCGATGTCATGGACGGCGGCGAGCCGTCGCAGGCGCTCGCGCAGGGCGGAGAACTCGCCGGGCTTCAGCAGCTCGTCGCCGCGGCTTCTTCGGGGCAGTTCCACGGATGGACGGTAGCAGGACTGCGCCGGATAGCCATCGGAACCCGCCCTTGAATCCGCAACGCTACCGCTGCAGGTGGCCGAGCGCCCTCAGGCGCTCCTTGCAGTGGCCCACGACCGCCGCGCGCCGGTCCACGGGCAGCGCGCGGATCGGCGCTGCCGCCACGGTGGTCGCGTCGTCGAGCAGGAAGCCCACCTGCTCCGCGGCGTCCGCGGAGAGGTCGGGGTCGTCGAGGAGCGGGCCGAGGGAGGGGAGGAGCCGGTCCGCGGCGCCGCGCAGGAAGAGGACGTCGTCGACCGCCGCCTTCCGGATCGGGGCGACGGGAGACCGCATCGCCATGTGGAAGACGGCCGGGGCTTCCGGGGCCCGGAGCAGCGCGAGGATCCGGAGCCCCTCGCGCGCCGTCTCGACGGGCGCCGCCCACCGGCGGAGCTCGACCCGGCGGCCGTCCTCCTCGCGCTCCTCGCGCGAGAGCAAGGCGTCGCCGCCCGCGCCCAGCCTCTCGGCCTCCTCGATCGCCGCGAGGGTGTCCTTCGCGATCTCCGGGGAGAGGGACAGCCCGGCGTAGCCGAGCGCCATCAGGAGCTCCCCGTAGAACTCGTCGTCGATCCCCTCGTAGCGGTAGCCGAGCTTCCACGAACCTCCGCCGACCTGGCGGTAGACGTTCGTGCTCCTCGCGTCGTCACGGTGGGCGCGCCATTGCCGAAGAAGCTCCCGGGCTGCATCGTCGCCGCCGATCTCCGCGAGGAACACGACCGCGAGCGTTCTCCGGGAGGGGTCGTGGAGCAGCCGGATGAGGCCCGGCACGGCGGCGTCCCCGTCGTCGAGGAGCGCCGCCCCCGAGGGCGTCTTGCGGAGCAGCGGCGCAAGGCTCCGCACGGCAGGGGCGTCGCCGAACCGGACCTCACCCGAGCCGTGGACAAGGCGACCGCTTCGCGCCACGGCATCGATCCGGTCCGTGACCAGGTCGCTGCAGGCGCCGAGGAGCAGGACGGAAGCCGTCGCGAGGCCCACGCACCGCATTCGTACACGAACTTACCATATACGGAGTTACCAGTGCAAACGGAAAAGCTCAGGGGGTCCGGGGGCAGAGGAGGCGGGCGCCGGCGTAGGCCGCAGCGCCGGTCACGACGCCCCACATCCCCGCGCTGAGCAGGACCTCGAGGTCGCCGACGTGATACCCGCCCACCGGCCAGCTGTAGAAGCGACCCTCGCCGCGCTCTCTCGCGAGATACGCGCCGAGCGAGGCATAGAGGGTGGGCCCGCCGAGGAGTCCGCCGATCATGGCCACGAGCAGCGGTCGCTTGGCCACGATCGCGAAAGCCAGCAGGAGCACGAGCGCGCCGCCGACCACGAGGAGGACACCCACCCCCGTGCTATCGGCAGCGGGTCGGAGCCGCGGGAGCGCGCTTGGTCGAGAGTCTCCCAGCCGCTCCGTTCCGGAGGCCCCGGGACCTCCCGCCCCCCTGGTCCCCCGGACCCCCCCTAGCCCCCCCCGGACCCGCCCGGCTCCCTTCGCTCCCCTCGCCCGGTCGCCCCCGTTGGTCCCCCTTGGCCCGGGCTAGGATGGGCCTCATGACTCGGCGGATCCAGTTCGTGCTCGCGATCGGAACGCTCGCCTCGATGGCACGGGCGGAGGCGCCTCGTTGGGAGTTCGCCGCCGGAGGGGCGCCCCTCCGCTACGAGGCGAGCCTCAAGCACGAGGAGAGCGGCAGCGACAAGATCACCCTCGACCTCACGCTGCAGCTCGAGCTCAAGACCGTCAGCGCCGCGCGGGACGGGACGTGGGAGATCACGTTTGTCGAGGTGAAGGTGGAGCGCAACGTGGACGGCAGGCGGCACGCGTTCGATTCC
>JAKLKT010000381.1 GCA_023150495.1 Planctomycetota bacterium | reverse complement strand
CGCGCGCGTCATGTACGCGAGCGCGGCGCAGGCGGCGACGAGCAGGAGCGGCAGGTAGCCGTCCGCGGGCGGCAGCGGGTGGAGCCACGCCGCCAGCGCGGCCGCGGCGGCGCCGGCGATGCGGAGGTTGTCGTCGCCCCTCGCGGGGAAGGCCTCCGCGGCGGCGCCGACGATCCCCGCGGAAAGGGCGGGGAGGATCGCGTCGGGAACGCCCATCCAGCGGAGGACGGCGAAGCATGCGACCGACCCCGCAAGCGCGCCCGCGCCCGCGCCGGCGAGCGACTTCGAGGGGTTCCAGGGGACGGGAGGATGCCGGAGGCGCGAGCCGACCGCCGCGGCCACGGGATCCGCGGCAGCGAGGACGGCCCAGGCCCCCGCCGCGATCTCGAGCGGCACGAGGAGGACGAGCGCGAGGATGGAGAGGGGGTAGGTCGTAAGCCCTCCCCACCGCCCCTCCCCTTCCCTCCGGTAGGCGCGATCGAGGCCGAGCGCCGGCGCCGCGACCGCGTTGTAGAGGAGCGCGGCCGCCGCGAGCATGGCCCCCCAGAAGGGGCCGAGAGGCTTCAGGAGGAACGCGCAGCCCCCGGCGAGAAAGTGGACGGAGCGGCGCACGCCGTCGGAACGGTTTGACAAATGGGGCGCGCCGCTCAACAATCCACCTTCCCTCCGGATCATACAAGGCATGAGCCAGGGACTGGACCTCCCGCAGGCAGGGTTCCGCGCGCCGCGGGTTCCCCTCGATCTGCGTTGCGTGATGCTCGGCGCCGTCGCCTGGCTCGCCGTGCGCGGGCTGGATCTCCTCCTCGGGTGGGCGCTCAAGGCGACGAGGCCGGTCGCTCAGCTCGTGGACCTTGTCGCGGACCAGATCGGGCAGGTGGCATTCATCGGGCCGGCGTTCCGGATGGGCATGGCGTCCATCTGGGGGCAGCAGGAGCACGCCCTCGCGTGGTGGGAGACGCTCCTCACGGCGCTCCTCTTCCTCGCCGTCTGGTCCGTCTTCGGCGCCGCGATCCTCCGGACGGCGGCCCTGAAGCTCACCCGCGAGGAGCCGCTGAGCCTCCGCGAGGCGCTGAAGTTCGGCGGCAAGAACGGCCCCGCGTTCCTGCTCGCGCCGGTCCTCGTGGTCGCGTTCGCGGGCTTTTTCGTCCTGTGCAACGCCGTCGCGGGCCTCCTCATGAGCATCCCGCTCGTCGGCTCGTCGCTGCTCGCGATCGTGCTCTTCCCGCTGGTCCTCGTCTCGTCGCTGCTCGTGGTCCTCGCGCTCCTCGGCGGGTTCGTCGGGCTGCCGCTCATGTGGGCGGGGATCGCGATCGAGCAGAACGGCCCGCTCGAGGCGCTCTCGCGGTCGTTCAGCTACATCTTCGCCCGCCCGTTCCGCTTCTTCTTCGGCTACTTCCTCGTCTTCGTCGTCATGACCGTGGTCGTCGTGGCCGGCAGCCACTTCGAGCGGACCGTCAAGGAGACCGTGAAGCTCGGGGTCTGGAACGACAACCTCGACTCCCTGATCTCGCTGAAACCGAGGGAGCCGGACGTCCTCCACGACCCGTTCAAGGAGGCCGAGCGCCCGCAGCTCGAGGAGGACGGCATCGGGAACCTCCGGAACATCGAGCGCGCCGGGTGGACCGAGTACGTGGGCTTCTTCTGGATGTGGCTTCTCCTCTCGGCGTTCGTTCTCGGCATCCACGGCTACGCGCTCTACCTCTTCCTCGGCGGCACCGTGTCGCTCTACCTCCAGCTGCGGCGCGAGGTCGACGGGACCGAGGAGGAGGAGATCTACCCCGAGAGCGAGGCCGACGCGGCGCCCCCTGGCGAGGCGCGCTGGGTGGGTACGCCGCCGAAGGACGAGCCGCCTCCCGCCTCCGGCGGCGACGCGAGCAGCGGGTAGCGCCCCGTGGACCTGAGCCGCGCCCGGATCCGGCCGGCGCGCACGCCGGAGGAAGTCGCGCGCGCGGCGGAGTTCCTGAAGGCCCCCCTGGCCAAGGACATCGCGCTCGCGCACCCCGAGGAGCGCGGCGCCGTGCGCCTCTGCGAGATCGACGGGCAGCTCGTCGCGGCGCTCGTGCTCGACCCGCGGCCGCTCCGGCTGCGCGGCGTCGCCGTCCCCTGCCTCCGCATCCTCGAGACGGGCGGCGAGGACGGCCGGAGACGCTTCCGCAGGACGGGCGAGCGCGACCTCTTCCAGCTCGTGCTCGAGGAGGCGCTCGGCTACGCGTGGGTGCGGCGCTACCCGCTCGTCTTCGTTCACGGCGAGCTCGCGCTCTTCCCGGCGCACGGCTTCGTCCCGTGCTTCTACCACCCCCGCGTGACGATCGACGTCGCAACCGCGCTGGGGCAGCCCGCGCCCTACCGCGTGCGCCACCTCAAGACCGAGGACGCGCGCCGGCTGCCCGCGCTCCACGCGAAGAACCTGCGGTCGAAGCCGCTCGTCTTCGCGAGCGGCGTGCCGCGGTTCCACCACTTCTGCGTCGAGGGGCCTGGCCGCGTCATCCGCGGATACCTGAGCCTCGAGGTGAACCCGAACTCGACGTGGCAGCCGAAGCTGTTCGTCCCCGAGGTGGAGGTCGAGGACCGCGACGCGGCGCGCACGGTGCTCCGCCACTGCGCCGGCGAGGCGAAGAAGCTCGGAATCGCGGAGATGCACTTCCCGCTCGGCCCGAGCCACCCGTTCTCGCGGCTCTGCCTCGAGCTCGGCGGGCGCGCGGTCGTGAAGGGGATCTCGCACGACCCGGTCCACGACGAGGAGATGCTGCACCTTGTGGACCCGCAGCGCCTCGTCGCGGAGCTCGGCCCGCACTTCCGGAAGCGGCTCGCGGGCCCGGCGCGCGGGCTCGAGGCGACGGTCCGCCTCGCGACGACGGCGGGCACGTGGGCGCTCCGGATCGGCGCGGGGCAGGTCGTTTGCGTCGAGACGCCGCGGCCCGAGGGCGCGCCGCTGATCCCGCACTGGCAGCTGACGCAACTCCTCGCGGGCTACCGCGCGGTGGGCGAGATCGACCCGCCGCTGCCGGACGGCGACGTGGAGGCGCTGAAGGCGGTGCTGCCGAAGTCCTGGCCCTACTCGTCGCCCGATCCCGACCATTGGGAGGCCGTGAAGCCGCCCGAGCCCTACTCCCCGGCCGCTGAGGCCGTGGTGAAGAAGACGGTCCTTCCCTGGTGCCCGAGCTGATTCCGTGCACGGCAGGGGCGTCGTGAGCGGCGCTCGCGCAGCGAAACCAAGGGGGTCCGGGGGACGGCACGAATCACGCGGCGCGGGCCTCCTCGCAGGCGACGATCCACCGGCGGTCTTCCGCGCGCGGGTCGTCATGCTGGTAGGGGGTCGAGGCCGTCTCAGAGACGAACCCGGGAGGCGGCTCCGCACCGGCGGGATGGGGTAGCTGGGCGGTATCGGCGCGGCCAGTCGCGGGCCCAAGGTCGCCCGGGGCGGCAGCATGGACCACACCCGTGACGTCAGCGGCGCGGGCGGCGGCGGACTCGGACTCCACATCCGTGACACCGGCCCCGCGGCCTGTGGCGGCCGGCTCCACACCCGTGACACTGGGCCTGTCGCCCGACTCCACATCCGTGACACCGGCACCGGGGCCGGTCGCGACCGGCTCCACATCCGTGACGGCGTCCGCGGGCGGAGACCCCTTGCCCCCCGCGGC
>JAKLKT010000380.1 GCA_023150495.1 Planctomycetota bacterium | reverse complement strand
CGACGCGGCGAGGCACGCCTTCTTCGCCTCGATCGTCACCACGACGTAGCCGGCCTCGTAGATGCCCTTCGCCTCGCCGTCCGCGTTGTGGTGGTGACCGCCCTCGAGGAGCCGCTTCCGGATCCCGCCGACCGCGTTGTCGCCCTCGTTGCCGAAGAGCGCCATGTGGGCCGCGACGGTCTCGTGGTCCCCGCGCTTCATCGCGCCTTCCGCGGCATGGCGGTGGCCGTCGAGGATCGTCTTCACGATGCCCTTCTCCGCGGCCTTCGTCGCGAGGATCGAGTCCGCGATCGCGTTGTACGTGCCGACCGCGGGGCCGGACGTCTCCTGCGCGAACGCGAAGAGTGCCATCGCCGCGAGCGCGGCGCAGACGTGGGTGCGCTTCATGGGACCTCCTTGTGGGATCGGGCGATTCTACGCCCTGGGCCCCCGGGATCAGCGTTTCCGGCCGGGCATCGGGCCCCCCCGGAATCGCACGTCCGTGCACGAGGCGGCGGCGAGCACGTCCGCCGCATCGACCACGCCGCGCCAGGGCACGAGGGGCGCCGCGTCGATCTCGTACGCGTAGGTCTTGCCGAGCGCCCGGATCACGGGGGTGAGCCCCTCGGCCTCCGGGGCGCGGTGCTGGCCGAGCTCGTACACGAGCGCGTCCCCTTCCTTCCGGACTCGGATCTTCACCGTCTCCTTGGGGGGCACGGCGATCGGCATGAGCCCGTCGCCCTTCGGCAGGTAGCACTGGAGCTTGAAGTCGAGGCCCTTCATCGGCAGGAGGATGAAGAAGATGATCAGCAGGAAGGCCATGTCGATCATCGGGGTGAGCGAGAAGGTCTCGTCGGCCGGGCGCGGCTTCGTACGCATCGGGGGGATCCTCCGTGGCAGGAACGGAGGGCGCGCCGGGACGTCTGAGGACGCCTGAAGAGTAGCACGGAAGGGGCCCTGCGGCGAGCCCCTTCCGGCGTGGTCGGGGAGGTGGGAGTCGAACCCACACCTGAACCCCCCAAAGGTTCCGCTCTACCGTTGCAGCTACTCCCCGGGGGCCCGGAATCGTAGCACGACGGCGCGCGACCGCCGCGGCGCCGGCCCGTCCGGCGAAGGCGGGGGCTCGCGCCGCGGGCATCGGGCGGGATCCCTCCCCCGCGCCCCCTCCCTCGACCCGCCGCGGCGCCACAGGAGCGAAGGCGCGCCGGACGCGACTTGCCTCTGTCGGAACCTAGGGAGACACTTGTGCCGATGAAGGTCCTCGTCATCGGCAGCGGCGGACGCGAGCACGCGCTCGCGTGGAAGATCGCCCAGTCGCCGCGTGTCCGCGAAGTCTTCTGCGCGCCGGGCAACGCCGGCATCGCCGGCACCGCGCAGTGCGTGGACATCGGGGCGACGGACATCGACCGCCTCCTCTCCTTCGCGCGCGAGGTGAAGATCGATCTCACCGTCGTCGGGCCCGAGGAGCCGCTCTGCCGCGGGATCGTCGACCGGTTCGAGGAGGCGGGGCTCCGCATCTTCGGGCCGAGGAAGGAGGCCGCGGAGCTCGAGGGGAGCAAGGTCTTCTCGAAGCGGATCATGACGCAGTACATGATCCCGACCGCGAACGCGCGCACGTTCGACGACCCGGAGCGCGCGCGGCAGTACCTCCAGTCGGCCGACTACCCGATCGTCGTCAAGGCGGACGGGCTCGCGGCCGGCAAGGGCGTCTTCATCGCCACCGATTTCGAGGACGCCTGCCGCGCGCTCGACGCGTGCATGGTCGAGAAGACGCTCGGCGACGCGGGGCGGCGCGTCCTCGTCGAGGAGTACCTCCAGGGCGACGAGGCGAGCGTCCTCGCCTTCACCGACGGCAAGACGATCGCGGTGCTCCCGACCGCGCGCGACTACAAGCGCGCCTTCGACGGCGACCAGGGGCCGAACACCGGCGGCATGGGGGCCTACTCGCCGTCGGAGCTCAACGACGACATGATGGACCACGTCGTCGGGCAGATCCTTGTGCCCACCGTCCACGCGATGAACCGCGAGGGGCGGAAGTACAAGGGGATGCTCTACGCGGGGCTCATGGTGACCAAGGGCGGGCCGAAGGTGCTCGAGTTCAACGTGCGGTTCGGCGACCCCGAGGCGCAGCCCGTGCTCATGCGGCTCAAGAGCGACCTCGTGACCGTCCTCGAGGCGGTCCTCGACGAGCGCCTCGACGAGATCGACCTCGAGTACGACGAGCGCGCCGCCTGCTGCGTCGTGATGGCGTCCGAGGGGTATCCGGGGCCGAGCCGGCTCGGCAGGGCGATCCAGGGCCTCGATGCCGTCGAGGCGGGCATGGACCTCCAGGTCTTCCACGCGGGCACCGCGCGGCGCGGGAACGAGATCGTCACCTCGGGGGGGCGCGTCCTCGGGGTGACCGCGCTCGGAGCGACCGTCGGCGAGGCCCGGGACCGCGCCTACGCGGCCGCCGGGAAGATCAGCTGGGAGGGATGCCGGTACCGGAAGGACGTCGCGAAGGGGCGGTAACCGGCGGGGTCCGGCCCGCGTTCCGTAGAGGTATGCGGCGACTCCTCCTCCTCCCTCTCCTCGCGACCGCGCTCGCCTCGGCGGAGGACGCGCCCAAGAAGGCGCCCGCCGGAAAGCCCGCGACGAAGGCGCCCGCGCCGGCGGCCCGGGCGGAGAAGGCCGAGTCCATCGTCAACCTCCTCAAGAGCCGCAGGCTCACGGTGAAGCTCGAGAAGGCGACGGTGGACGAGCTCGTCGAGCACCTCCGCGCCGCGACGGGGATCAACATCTTCGTCCACAAGGGACGCATGACGAAGGACGGCGTCGACCCGGACGGCATCGTGATCGACCTCGACGTGAAGGACGTGACCGCGGGCGAGATCCTGAACCTCGCCTTCGCGGGGCATGAGGTCGGGCTCCGGATCCAGGGCAACATCCTCATCGTCACGTCGAAGAAGGACGCCCGCGGGACGCCGGTCCTGCGCGTCTACAGCGTGGCGCACCTGCTCGTGCCGATCCGCGACTTCCCCGGCCAGGACATGAACGTCTACCCGAGCAACTACCAGCGGCCGGATCCGCCCGAGCCCGAGGTCGTGCAGACCTACGAATCGTCGGAGCAGCTCTCGGAACTCGTGCGCACCTACACGGGCGAGGGGACTTGGGAGGACGAGGGCGTGCGGATCACGGTCTTCCGCAACCACCTCTTCGTCCGCACCTATCCGGCCGTGCACGGCGAGATCCAGCGATTCCTCGACCAGCTGCCGCACTGATCCGGGAGGCCCGCCTTCGCCCGTCGTGGCGGGCCCGCCTGCGCTCGCCGCGCGGGCCGCGGCCCTCCCCCGTGCCCCCTCCCTTCCGCACGCGCGGGGCTTGCTCCCCTTGGGAGCGCGGGCGGATAGCATCTATCCCGTGTCCGAGCAGATCGAGCAGGCGCTGGAGATCTTCCGGCGCTTCCTCAAGTCCAAGGAGCTGAAGATCACGCGGCAGCGGGAGATCCTCCTGCGCCGCATCTTCGAGTGGGAGGTCCACTTCAGCGCCGAGGACCTCGAGGACCGCGTCAAGGGGGACGGGATCTCCAAGGCGACGATCTACCGCACGCTCCAGCTCCTTGCCGAGTGCGGGCTCATCTCGGAGGTCGCGCTCAAGGACGACCGGCGGATGTACGAGCACACGTAC
>JAKLKT010000379.1 GCA_023150495.1 Planctomycetota bacterium | reverse complement strand
GTCGGGGAGGGGACGATGCTTGAGCCTCGTGAGCGCCGGCTGTTGCTCGACGCGCTCCGCCCTCCCGAGGGCCACCGACTGACCGACGCCCTCGGCGTCACCTACACCCTCGATCTCCTGGCGCTCCTGACGACCCCGCTATCGTTCGCGCTTTTCGACTGGGAGGACGCCGAGGGACGGCCCGTAGCGGATCCGCTCGCCGTGCTTGAGGCGATCCGCCGCCATGCCGACCACATGCACGTCTTCTGCCAAGCGGGCATGATCCGGGTCCCGCCTGCCGACCAGCGCCTCCTCGGCTGGCTCGAGCGGTGCGTCGTGGAGGTCCGCCCGCCCCCCGACGGCATCTTCCACCCGAAGGCGTGGATCCTGCGGTTCGAAGCCGACCACGAAGGCGAACCGGTCCGGTACCGCGTCCTCGTATCGACGCGGAACCTCACCTTCGACCGGTCGTGGGACACGCTCCTCGTGCTCGACGGCGAGCTTCGCGACCGGAGCCGGTCGGTGAGCGGCAGCGCACCGCTGGCCGAGTTCCTGCGCGACCTGCCGAGGCGCGCGCTCCACCAGCCCGTCCCGCCGCGGGTGAGCGAGCAGGTGGAACGCCTCGCCGACGAGGTCAGGCGTGTGGTTTTCGAGGCGCCACCGCCGTTCGAAGAGGTGTGGTTCGAGCCGCTCGGCGTGCCGCAGGAGAAGCCGAGGGCCCTTGACCTCTCGGCAGCGACCCGTTTGCTCGTCGTGAGCCCGTTCCTCTCGGCAGACGCCCTCGTGGATGTCGTGAAGCCTCGGGACGGGGATGTGCTCGTGTCGAGGGCCGAATCGCTCGACGCGACGCCCCCGGACGTCCTTCGGTCCTTCGGCAAGGTGTACGCGCTTGCGGACGGGGCCGACGGGGAGGCAGGCGGGGAGCAGGAGCAGACGGCGGAGACGCTGCTTCGAGGTCTCCATGCGAAGCTCTACGTCGCGGACGAAGGCTGGGACGCGACCGTCTGGACAGGGTCCGCAAACGCGACAGGGAGCCTGCTCGGCAGGAGCGTCGAACTCCTCGTCGGGCTCAGAGGGAAGAAGAGCAAGTGCGGCGTCTCGACGTTCCTGTCCGAGGACGACCGCGATCGCGGCTTCCTGAACCTCCTGACCCCGTACACGCCGCCGAAGGCGTGGACCCCGCCGGAGGATCCGCTGAGGGCGCTGGAGGACGCACTGGACGCGCTACGCCGCTCCGTGGCGGAAGCAGGGATCTCGCTCCGAGTCGCGACGGCGGGGAGCCCCGACGCGTTCGACGTGGACGTCGTGCTCGGGTCCAAGCGGCTCGCCCTGCCGGACGGCGCGACCCTCTCCTGCCGGCCCGCGACCCTTCGGCCCGACGCAGGCCAGCGCATCGGACCCGGAACGACTTCGCTCGCGTTCAGGGGTGTGTCGGCGCCCGCGCTCACGACGTTCCTCGCGTTCCACGCATCCATCGCGCGCGGAGGCCGCCGCGCCGAGGCGGAGTTCGTACTGAACGTCCCCGCGGAGGGGATGCCCGCGGACCGGCGCGACCGGCTGCTCCGCGACATCCTCGCCGACCGGCAGCATGTGCTCCGGCTGCTCCTTCTGCTCCTCGCGGAGAGCGGCGCCGACATCCAAGGCTTCCTGAAGCGCGAGCGCGGCGAGGAGAAGCGCGACGGTGCCGCGGGTCTCGGAGGAGAGGATCTGTTCGAGCAGCTCGTGCGCGCCCTCCACCGCCGGCCCCAGCGGATCCGCGAGGTGAAGGAGCTCGTCGAAGAGCTCCGGCGGACGCCGGAAGGCGCGGCGCTCCTGCCGGTGGGCTTCGACAGCATCTTCGGGCCCGTCCTGGCGGCGTGGCAGGAGAGGGGGGCGTGATGGGTCTCGGGACCCGCCCCGACGTCCAGAAGGTGCTCCGCGGGCTCAAGGACTTCCAGCGTGAGACCGTCGATCTCGTGTTCCGGCGCATGTACACGGACGGCGACGCCACGCGGAGGTTCCTCCTCGCGGACGAGGTCGGACTGGGCAAGACGCTCGTCTGCAAGGGCCTGATCGCCAAGGTGATCGACCACCTGTGGGAGAAAGCCGACCGCATCGACGTCCTCTACGTGTGCTCCAACGCCGACATCGCGCGGCAGAACATCCGTCGTCTGGGCTCCGCCGGCAGGGGCTTCACGCACGCCCACCGCATCACGTTGCTTCCGGTCACGATCGGGAACCTCGCGCGGAACAAGGTGAACTTCATCTCGATCACCCCTGGCACATCGCTCGACCTCAAGTCCCAGCTGGGCACCGCCGAGGAGCGGGCGCTGCTCCACTGCCTGCTCCGCGGCACGTGGGACGACATCGACGCCAAGGACCTGGCCGACATCCTGCGCGGGAACGTGGACCGCAGGCGCTTCAGGGACCGCGTGAAGTGGTTCCCGGAGTACTACCGGATCGACCGGGCCCTGGCACAGCGCTTCTCGGAAGCGCTCGTGAAGCGCGCTGCCGACGACGAGGCCCAGGGGAAGCAGGGGGTCCGCGCGCGGTTGGAGCATCTCGCGGAGCCGTTCTGCTCCGGTCGCAGCGTCGATAGTGAGCCGTGGGACGAGCGCGCGCGCCTCGTGGGTGATCTTCGAGGCCTCCTCGCGCGATCGTGCCTCGATGCGCTTGAGCCCGACCTCGTGATCCTGGACGAGTTCCAGCGGTTCAAGCACCTCCTCGACGGCGAGGATCCTGCCAGCGAGCTGGCGCAGCAGATCTTCACGTTCGGAGACGTGCGCGTGCTGCTGGTCTCGGCGACGCCGTACAAGATGTACACGGTCGATGAGGAGGCCGGCGGCGACGACCACCACCGGGACTTCGTCCAGACGCTCCGCTTCCTTTGCCCGAGCGGCGACGCGGGTGTGGTGGAGGGGCTACTCGGCCGCTACCGGCGCGAGATGTTCTCGCTGGCGTCGGGAGGGGGCAGTGACCTGGCGACGGTCAAGGGAGAGCTCGAACAACGCCTGCGAAGCGTGATGGTGCGGACCGAACGTCTCGCCGCGACGCCGGACCGCAACGGGATGCTCCACCATGTGGAGTCGGCCGGGTTGCCGCTCCGGACCGAAGACCTGCGCGCCTTCCTCGGCCTTCAGGAGGTCTCCGAGCTCGTCGGTCAACGGGACACGATCGAGTACTGGAAGTCGGCGCCCTACCTCCTGAACTTCATGGACGGGTACGAGCTCAAGAAGGCGCTCGAACGGACGGCGGCGCAGCCGGCGCGCGCGGCCGAGGTGGCGCGCGTCCTTGCCCGGACTCGCGGCATGCTCCTGCCTACCGAGGACATGAAGCGCTACGCGGCCGTGGACCCCGGGAACGGACGGCTGCGCCACCTCGCGGAGGACACGCTCGGACGCGGGGCTTGGCGCGTGCTCTGGATGCGGCCGGCGATGCCCTACGTTCAGGCGGGCGCGCCGTTCGACGCACCGGGCCTCGCATGTTTCACCAAGCGCCTCGTTTTCTCGTCCTGGCGCGTCGTTCCGAAGACGATCGCCTGCCTCCTGAGCTACGAGGCGGAGCGTCTCGCGTTCCAGAGCCTTGAGCGGGATGCGGAGAACACGCCGGAGGCGCGCGACAAGCGGAAGCCGCTTCTCCGCATCGCGAGGGCAAAGGGGCGGCTTGTGGGGATGCCCCTCATGGGCCT
>JAKLKT010000378.1 GCA_023150495.1 Planctomycetota bacterium | reverse complement strand
TGGCAGAGGATCAGGTTGTCGTGGGCCTCCTGCAGCGCCGGGTCGAGGCGGATCGCGCGCTCGAGGAGGCGGATCGCCCGCGTGAAGTGCAGGCGCCGGGCGGCCACGATCGCGAGGCCGAGGCTCGGGTCGGGGCGCGCGGGCTCGATCCTCCTCGCCTCGCGGTAGAGGCGCAGCGCCTCCACGAGCCGCTCCCCGGCGAGCGCGCAGTGCGCGAGGTAGATGACGACCTCGGCGCAGCGGTAGCCGACCGCCGCCAGCTCGAGGAGCGCCTTCTCCGCGGCCGTCACCTCGCCTTCGTGGAACCGGTCGATCGCCTGCTCGAGCCGCGCTTCCGGATCGGGGCCGTGCCAAGCCATGTCGGGCTAGGGTGGCAGGCAAGAGCGACAGGATCGGGCCTCCCATGCGGGGTCCCGCGGATCCGGGTCCCGTCCCCGCGCCTCCCTGCCGCTTGCCCGGACGTTCGCCGCTGCGGTTCCCGGCTGGACAAACCGAAATCTCGTGATGGAATGCCCCGTTTACCCCCGGGCGCCCCCCGGAGGTTTTCTTCCCTTCCTTCCCCAATCCACGTATGACCTCAGCCGTGACCGAAACCACGAAGATCGAACGCCCCAAGGGCGCGAACCCGCTCCTCTACCACCGCAACGTGGGCATCATGGCCCACATCGACGCGGGCAAGACGACGGTGACGGAGCGCATCCTCAAGCTCACCGGCCAGATCCACAAGATGGGCGAGGTCCACGACGGCCAGGCCACGATGGACTACATGGCCGAGGAGCGCGCCCGCGGCATCACGATCACGTCCGCGGCGGTCAACGTGATGTGGAACGACCACACGATCACGATCATCGACACCCCCGGGCACGTCGACTTCACGGCGGAGGTGGAGCGCAGCCTCCGCGTGCTCGACGGCGCGGTCTGCGTCTTCGACGCCAGCGAGGGCGTCGAGCCCCAGTCGGAGACCGTCTGGCGCCAGGCCGACCGCTACGAGGTCCCGCGCATCTGCTTCATCAACAAGATGGACAAGCCGGGCGCCGACTTCATGAAGGCGGTCGAGTCGATCCGGACGAAGCTCGGCGCCAACGCGGTGCCGGTCCAGCTCCCGATCGGCTTCGGCAACACGTTCGAGGGGATCGTCGACCTCGTGCGGATGAAGGCGTGGCGGTACACCTCCCTCGAGGAGCGCGAGGAGATCCCGATCCCCGAGGAGATGCGCGAGGCGGTCGAGGCGGGCCGGCGCGCGTTCGTGGAGGCCGCCGCGGAGCGGGACGAGAGCCTGCTCGACCGGTATGCGGCCGGCGAGGAGATCCCGACGGCCGACGTCGTCGCCGTGCTCAGGAAGGCCGTGATCGCGAACGACCTCTACCCCGTGTTCTGCGGGGCGGCGCTGCGCAACAAGGGCATCCACCGGCTGCTGGACGGGCTCGTCGCGCTGCTCCCGTCCCCGCTCGACGTCCCCGCCATGAAGGGCACGGACGACGCCGGCACGGCGATCGAGCGGTCCTGCGACGCGAAGGGCCCGCTGGCGGCCCTCGCCTTCAAGACGATCCACGACCGCACCGGCGACCTCACGTTCCTCCGCATCTACTCCGGCACGCTGCGCCAGGGCGACAGCGTCTGGAACACGCGCCGCAGCTGCCAGGAGCGCGTCGGCCGCCTCTGCGTCATGAAGGCGGACCAGCGCATCCCGGTCGACCACGCGGTCGCGGGGCAGATCGTCGCCGCCATCGGCCTCAAGGAGACGGTCACGGGCGACACGCTCTGCCCGCGCGACGGGAAGATCCTCCTCGAGGCGATGCAGTTCGCGCGACCGGTCATCTCGATGGCCATCGCGCCGAAGAAGCGCGCCGAACGGGACCGGATGGGCGACGCGCTCGCGGCGCTCGGCCGCGAGGACCCGACCTTCCGCCACTTCGTGGACGATGAGACGAGCGAGACGATCATCGCCGGCATGGGCGAGCTGCACCTCGAGATCATCTGCAGCCGCCTCCTCGGCGAGTTCAAGGTCGAGGTCGAGGTCGGCGCGCCGCGCGTCGCCTACCGCCAGCGCCTCCGCCGCCCGTGCGAGGCCGAGGGCCGCCACATCAAGCAGACCGGCGGCAGCGGCCAGTACGGCGTGTGCAACGTGCGCTTCGACCTCGCGGAGACGGACGACCTCGAGTTCATCGACGGCGTCAAGGGCGGCTCCGTCCCGCGCGAGTTCATCGCGCCGGTCCGCAAGGGGATCGAGGCCGCGATGGCGCGCGGCGGGGAGGCCGGGTTCCCGTTCGTGCAGGTGAAGGCCGAGCTCTACGACGGCAAGGCGCACGCGGTCGACTCGAGCGACATCGCCTTCCAGCAGGCGGGCCGTCTCGCCTTCCAGGCCGCGATCGAGAAGGTCGGCGTGACGCTCCTCGAGCCGATCATGCGCGTCACCGTGCAGACGCCGTCCGCGAACCTCGGCGACGTCATCGGCTCGCTCAACGCCCGCCGGGCGGAGATCGAGTCGATCACCGAGGGCAGGGGCGACTTCTCGCAGGTGCAGGGCAAGGTGCCGCTCGCGGAGATGTTCCAGTACGCCACGCTGCTCCGGTCGCTGACCTCGGGCCGCGGCACGTACACGATGGAGCCCGCGATGTACGCCCCCGTGCCCCAGGCCATGGCCGAGGAGATCCTCAAGGAAGCGAAGATCCGCCGCGAGAAGCGGTAGGCGCGCCTCCTCGCCTCGGCGGCCCCCGGAGCCCCCTCCCTTCCGGGCCCCGACGAGGGTCTAATGGTCCCGTGGAGGCGTTGCGGCCCGGGTCCCGTTACGGCGATCTCGAGATCGAACGCGAGCTGGGCCGCGGGGCCTTCGGCTCCGTCCTCCTGGCGCGGGACACGCTCGTCGGCCGGCCGGTGGCGCTGAAGGTCATCCGCCTTCCCGGCAGCGGCACGCCCGAGCAGGAGCGCGCGGCGCTCCTCCGGGAGGCGCAGCTCGTCGGCCGGCTCAGGAGCCCCCACGTCGCGACCCTCTACCGGGTCCACGCGCTTCCCGACGGCTGGGCCTTCGAGATCGAGTACGTCGAGGGGGGCTCGCTCGAGGGCCTCCTTGCCGGCGAGCCCCGCCTCGGGACCCACGAGACGATCCGGATCGCGCAGGGGGTCCTGAAGGGGCTCGCGCACGCCCATGACCAGGGCGTGGTGCACGGCGACATCAAGCCCGGCAACGTCCTCCTCGGCCGCGACGGATCCGTCAAGCTCGTCGACTTCGGCCTCGCCCGCTTCGTCGGGGAGCTCTCGCTCCGCGCACCCCGCGACGAGGTCGTCGGGACCCCCGCCTACATGGCGCCCGAGGTCATCATGGGAGAGCCGCCGACGGCGCTCTCGGACCTCTGGAGCTTCGGCGTCGTGCTGTACCGGATGCTCGCCGGACGGCACCCCTTCCCGGGCCGCAGCCTCGCCGCGCTGTTCCAGGCGATCCAGAACCTGCCGCCCCCGCCCCTCGACCCGGGGTTGCCGCCGCATCTCTCGGACCTCGCGCTGCGCTGCCTCGCGAAGTCCCCGCGTGAGCGGCCGGCCTCCTGCACGGACGCGGCCCACGAGCTCCTGCCCGCGGCCGTCGCGGAGCCTCGTCACCACGCGCCGCGGCCCGAACGCGCGCGGCCCACGCTGTTCGGCCGGGCCGAGGAGC
>JAKLKT010000377.1 GCA_023150495.1 Planctomycetota bacterium | reverse complement strand
CTTGCCCCATGGATGCCCGCATCAGGAAGCTCGCCCAGGTCCTCGTCCGCTACTCGACCGCCGTGCGCCCCAAGGACGTCGTCGTCATCCGCGGGTCGACGGTCGCCGCCCCGCTCGCGACCGAGGTCTACCGCGAGGTCCTCGAGGCCGGAGGGCTCCCCTGGGTGCGCCTCGTGCCGGACACGCTCTCCGAGATTTTCTTCCGCCACGCGAAGAAGGAGCACCTGGAGACGCTGAACCCGATCGAACCCTCGGTCCTCCGCGAGGCGAACGTCACGATCGGGATCTGGGCCGGCACCAACACGAAGTCGCTCTCCCGCACCGACCCCGCGAAGCAGGCGTCGATCAGCAAGACCATGAGGCCGCTCATGGAGGAGCAGATGAGGCGGAGCGGGCTCCCCGCGAAGGACCCGCGCCACCTCCGCTGGGTCGGGACGCTGCTCCCGAACGACGCCGCCGCGCAGGACGCCGAGATGGGGATCCTCGACTACGAGGAGTTCGTCTACCGCGCCGGGAAGCTCGACCAGAAGGACCCGGTCGCCGCGTGGAAGAAGCTCGGCGCGTCGCAGCAGCGGCTCGCGGACCGGCTCGAGAAGGGGCGCGAGATGCACATCACGACGCCTGAGGGGACCGACATCCGCTACGGCATCAGGGGCCGTACGTGGATCAACTGCGACGGCAAGAACAACTTCCCCGACGGCGAGGTCTTCACGGGGCCTATCGAGGACGCGACCGAGGGGGTCGTGAAGTACTCGTTCCCGGCGGTGCACGGCGGCCGCGAGGTACGTGACATCACGCTGCGGTTCAAGGCCGGGAGGGTCGTCGACTGCTCCGCGTCGCACAACGAGGAGTTCCTCGTGAAGATGCTCGACCAGGACAAGGGCGCCCGCGTGCTAGGCGAGCTCGCGCTCGGGACGAACTACTCGATCAAGGAGTACTCGAAGAACACGCTCTTCGACGAGAAGATCGGCGGCACCTACCATGCGGCGCTCGGCGCGGCCTATCCCGAGAGCGGAGGCACGAACAAGTCGGGCCTCCACTGGGACATGGTGTGCGACCTGCGAAAGGGCGGCGTCGTCCGCGTCGACGGCAAGGTGATCTCGAAGAACGGCCGGTTCGCCGAAGCGACCTGGCCCAAGTAGCGAGGGCGGAGTTGCCGCGCGGAGACGCTCCCGCGGCGCCATGGGCGAGGGGGCACGGGGGAGAGGCGGCCCCGATGTCACGCTGGAGGGTCACCTCATGCGGGGCACCTCCGTGGCACGCTGCGGCGATGTCGGAACGGGCCTTCGAGCGAGGGGGCTCCGAACGTCCCGCCTCGGGGCGGACATGTGCGCGGCCGCAAGTGTCGGCGAACGGGCCTTGCGGCGAGCCCCTCTCCCCTAGGTTGCCGGCCAGCCACCGAGTGCGAACATCTGGCGCTCCAAGGCGGGGTGTGCGGGGACCTCGCCGCGGCGATGGTCCCCGGGTTGGAACCGCTCCGCCGTGCAGTGCGAACATCTGCCGCACCTCGGGCCCCCTTCGCGAAGGAGACGACGGAACGGGGCGGATCCGCCGGGAAGCGGAAGCGAGGGGCGCGGCGGCCGGGACGCGCGGGCAACGACGCCATGCAGCTAACATATACCTAACCACCGACAAGCCGGCGGCACGCCGCGCGGCGGTCCGGTGCTCCCCGCGCCGCGCCCCCGGACCCCCCCTACTTCGCGGTCCGGATCCTCTCGAGCCTCTTCCCCACCCACTCCGCCTCGGGCAGGAGCCCGTTCGCCCGGTGGAACGCCGCGAGCCTCTCGTAGCGCTCCACCACGTCGAAGCCGCGGTTCCACTGGAGCTTCCGCAGGCAGGGCGGGCAGAGCCGCAGCGGCTGCGTGTCGGACTCCTCAAGCGAGTTCGAACCGTTCATCGTGCAGGCGTACTTGAGGCAGTGCTCGATCCCGAAGGCGTGGCCCATCTCGTGGACGACGACCTGCAGCGCGCGGCGGAGCGCCTGCACCCCGGAGTCCTCCGCCTCCTTCCGCCCCCAGAAAGCCGGGAAGTAGCGCGCGAAGGACCAGACACCCACGCGGTCCGTGAGCGACGCCTCGCCGAAGACGTAGTTCCAGTCGTCGTCGGGGTAGAGGTCCGCCATCGTCACCGCGAACGTGCAGACCGCCTCCTTGGGGCGGCGGTCCGGGAGGAGCCGGTCGAGGAACCAGCCCGTCTGGTACTGCCTCCCCCACGACCGCTCGCGGTGCCAGCCCTTCTCCGGCAGCTCCGCAGCCTCGAGCGTGCGCACCGGCAGGTCGAACCAGAGCGCCGCGAACTCCGCCGTGCGGTCGAGGATGGCGCGCTGCTTCTCCGTGAACGGGCCGACGGGCAGGAGCGCGAGGATCTCGCCCGGTCGTGCACGGACCGGGTCGCTCCGGACGTACGCGTCGAACCCCTGCGGGCGCTCCTTGAAGCTCGCGCGCCAGGAGCGCGGGGCGGGCGGGCCGAGCCTCTCGAACCCCCCGTCGTCGCTGGTGGCGAAGGCGAGCCTGGGATCAGGCTCGTTCCCGCAGGCGAGAGCCGCGAGGACCAGGAGGAGAAACCGCCTCACCCCCCTTCCAACGGCCTTTGCCGCGGCAGGTTCGGACGGGTTTGACGCGTCCCGGGCTTGGTGTAGCGTTCCGACGGGAACACCGAAGGAAACGGGACGTGGAATCGGAAACGGGCAAACGGGCCGCCCGCGACCGGCGCCGGCACCCTCGCTTCGCCGATGATGCGCAGGTCCTCTGCATCGCGGACGAGGGCGGGGGCGGCTTCCATCACGCGCGGCTCACCGAGCTCTCGGCAGACGGCATGCGCATCGTCGCGCGCGGCGCCTTCGCCGCCGGCAGCCAGATCTACGCCGGCGTCTTCCTGGAAGACGAGCGCGAGCCGGTGGTGCTGCTGGGCGTCGTGCAGCACTGCGACGCGGACGGCGCGGAGGCGGTGCTCGGCATCCAGTTCCTGAGCCTGAGCGACGAGCATCGGACCGCGCTCGACCGGCTGCGGGCATACCTGAAGCGCCGCCACGGCGCCTCCGCGGATGCGAGCAAGGGGACGCCCGTCATCCTCCGCGTCGGCGAAGAGCGCTGGTGGTAGCGCGCGGGGCGCCGCGCCGCCGAGCCACAAGGGCCCGGCGGCCGCGCGGCCTCACTGGTAGTGGGAGACGGACTTGAACCGTCGACCTCCGGGTTATGAATCCGGTGCTCTAAACCAGCTGAGCTACCCCACCACGGGGGAGCCGGACAGTCTAACGCCCGGCACGCGCGCGGGCACGCTTCGGGCCGCGCGTGGGGCGCTTCGCCCGCTCGCTATGCTCTTCCCCGCGTGGCCCCCCTCCCCCCGGCTTCCCGGCCTTGGCCCATCGGACGGTCCAGGGACTCCCCTTCCCCCACCCTCCCGCGACGCTGGCTCGCGCTCGACGTCATCGCGTTCCTCTTCGTCGGCGCCACGATCCTCGTCGTCCTCCTCCACCTCGCCGAGGTCCCGCACGCGCCGCTCGTCGTCGCCGGCCATGTCGCGCTGCTCCTCGGCTACGCCCTCCTGCGGTGGGGCGCGGCGAGGCGCCCCGCGCTCTTCATCGTCTACCTCTTCGCGTTCGTGCTCGCGATCTTCCAGGCGATGGGGCTCATCATCAAGCACGTGCGCGGCG
>JAKLKT010000376.1 GCA_023150495.1 Planctomycetota bacterium | reverse complement strand
GGCAGCAGCACGAGCACGAGGACGGTGAAGATGTCCTCCACGACGAGCCAGCCGACCGCGATGTGGCCGTGCGGCGTGTCGAGCAGCCGGCTGTCCGCGAGCACGCGCATGAGCACGACCGTGCTCGCCACCGAGAGGCCGACGCCCAGCGCGAGCCCCCCCCCGAAGCCCCACCCGAGCCAATGCGCGACGCCCGCCGCGAGGAGCGTCGCGACGACGCTCTGCCCGACCGCGCCCGGGACCGCGATCCTCTTCACGGCGAAGAGGTCCGCGAGGCGGAAGTGGAGGCCCACGCCGAACATCAGCAGCACGACGCCGACCTCCGCGAGCTGCGCGGTGATCGCGGCGTCGGCGATGAACCCGGGCGTGTGCGGGCCGACGGCGACGCCGGCGAGCAGGTAGCCGAGGATCGGCGAGAGGCGCAGCTTCTCGGTCAGGAAGCCGAACGCGAGGGCGGCGGCGAGCCCGGCGGCGAGGGTGACGATGAGACCGATGTCGTGCATCGCGGGGGCGCTCTGGGGGGGCGCCGGGGCGCCAGTATCTCAGAGGCGTGCGACCACGAGGGTCACGTCGTCGCGCGGCGGGAGGTCGCGCGCGTGCTTCTCGCAGTCCTCGCGGATCGCCGCGACGACGTCCGCGGGCGACGCGCCTCGCTTCACCGCGCGCCGGACGACGCCGCGGACGCGCTCCTCGCCGTAGAGCTCGCCCTCGGGGCTGTGGCGCTCGGTCACGCCGTCCGTGTAGCAGACGAGCACGTCGCCCTTCTTCACGCTCACCGCGGGGCAGGGTCCCGCCGAGAGGTCGTCGATGAGGCCGAGCGCGGGCGCCGTCGGGGGGATCGTCCGGAACGAGTCGTCCGAGGGGCGGTAGATGATCGGCGCGGTGTGCCCGGCGTTCTGGAACTCGAGGACCATCTTGGCGCTGTCCAGCACGCCCACGAAGAGGGAGACGAACATCCCCTCCGTGAGCTCGTTGCAGAGCGCGCGGTTGAGGAGGCCGTAGAGGCCGCCGAGCGAGCGGCGCGTCTGGAGGAGCCCGCGCAGGTGCGCGCGCACGTTCGACATGACGAGCGCCGGGCCGATGCCGTGGCCGGAGACGTCGCCGACGCAGAGGCCGAACCGTCCGACATCGACCTGGAAGTAGTCGAAATAGTCGCCGCCCACGCGGCTCGAGGGCTCGGAGAGGCCTGCGAGCTCCGCGTCGCCGAAGCGGGCGGTGCCGGCCGGGAGCAGGCGCTTCTGGATGTCGCGCGCGACCCGCAGCTGGTGGCTCATCTCGCGCGCCTGGAGCGTCTCGCGGAGCAGGCGGTGGTTCTCGATCGCCATCCCCATGAGTCCCGCCTGCGCGTAGAACATCCAGAGGTCGGCGTGCGTGACCGCCGGGCCGCCGAGCGTCGAGTCCATGTAGAGGACGCCGAGCGTCCGCCCGCGGGCGCTCACCGGCGCGCACATCACCTGGCGGAGCCGCATCGTCGCGACCGAGTGGGTGAGGTCGAGGACCTCCCCGTCGCCGCTCACCCGCTGGACCACAGGCTGGTTGTCGTGCAGCACCTTCTCCGGCACGGAACGGGAGAGCACGGGATCGGGCTCGAGGTCGCGGCCGCGCCGGTCGCGCGCCGTGCGGACCTTCAGCTCGCCGTCCTCCTGCAGGAGGAGGAGGAGGCCGCGCTCGGTGCCGGTCGTCTGGATGGTGTGGTCCACGAGGCGCCGGAGGAGCTCGTCGAGGTCGGTGGCTCCGAGGACCTCGCTCACCGTGGCCATGAGGGCCCGGAGGCACCGCTGGTCGCGCTCGGAATCGCCGGAGATGCACTCCGCGAACCGCTTCAGCTCCTCCGGCGTGAGCCAGCGCGCTCCGGCTTCCGGCATGGTGCCCGCCCTCTCGGCCATCGCCCCGAGATTATGCGGGAATCCCGCCGCCCTGGCCACCCGGGCGGTAAAAAACAGGGCGGCGGGGCTCCCATTCCCGCCCAAAGCGCGTAGCCTCTAGAAAACCTGGGCGTCGCGCCGGGAAGCGCCACGGAAACGGCTTCCCGGGCGCCCCTGGCGGGGGAAACCCATGCAACGCACGACTCTCGGCCTTCTGTTCGTCCTGATCCTGGGCGCGGGCAGCGCCGCGGCGCCCATCACGCTCGGACCCCGCTACAAGGACGAGAGCAACGGCTTCCAGATCCAGGTCCCGGAGAAGTGGGACCAGGTCCCGACCAAGTTCCAGGAGGTGGCGCTTGTCGGGAAGTGGAGCGGGAAGGCGAAGCGCGGCGGCGTCACGCCGGCGCTCCTCGTCCTCCGGTTCCTCCAGCCGAAGGAGGGCACGGCCGAGACACCGCGCGAGGCGGCCGAGCAGGGCGTGCCCGGCTACGAGTCCATGATGCGCTTCCAGCAGAAGAACGTCTGGGAGTACGCCGAGAACCTGATGTGGGGCGAGCACGAGATCACCGAGGACGACCCCAGCTTCAAGATCGGCGCCAAGGGGCTGCAAGCGCACGTGCGCATCTACCGCCAGAAGCCGGGCCGCGGCGATCCGAGCGACCGGCGCATGCAGGAGGTCCTGTTCCTCCTCGTGGTCGCGGAGGTCCGGACGATCGAGCCCAGCGACTCGGTGTACGGCGTCATCTACGGCTGCGCGGTCGCGGACGAAGAGAACATGATGTCCACGTTCAAGAACTCGATCCGGCGGTTCAAGATCCTCGAGCCGGACGAGGAGGACGTGGACGAGGAGGGCGGCGCCGCGAGCGACGCGAACATCTTCGTCGACAGCGAGGCGAAGCCCGAGGAGTGGCGCGCCGCGCGCAAGAAGAAGCTCGAGGGGCTCAAGGACTGGGACGCGCTCGACACGAAGAACTACCTGATCGTCTACAACAAGGAGGTCAAGCGGCCCCTCCTGAAGAAGATCGCGGTCCACATCGAGCAGATCCGGGCCGACGTCTACGAGAAGCTCTTCCCGCCCTCGAAGGAGGTGAAGGCGATCTCGGTGGTCCGCGTCTGCAAGGACCCCGAGGAATACCATCGATACGGGGGGCCCGGGGGGTCGGCCGGGTACTGGTCGCGCGGCGACGAGGAGCTCGTCTTCTACCAGGACAAGAGCAACAAGAAGGACTCGCTGCGCGTCCTCTACCACGAGGCCTTCCACCAGTACATCCACTACGCCGTGGGCGACGTCGCGCCCCACAGCTGGTTCAACGAGGGGCACGGCGACTACTTCGCGGGCCACGACTGCGTGGGCGGCAAGTTCATCGCGAAGCCCTTCCGCTGGCGCACGGGCATCATCGCCAACGCGCTCGCGCAGAAGAGCTACGTGCCGCTCGAGAGGTTCCTGAAGTACACGCAGGGCGAGTACTACGCGAACCCGGGGCTCTGCTACGCGCAGGGCTGGTCGTTCATCTACTTCCTGCGGGAGGTCGAGCGCAAGAAGATCGTCAAGTACAAGAAGTACTGGGGGCTTCTCGACCGCTACTTCGAGGCGATCAAGAAGAACGTGAAGACGGTGAAGGAGGGCGGCCTCGAGGGGCTCAACGAGCCGCCGCCGCCGCCCGAGGGCGATCCGACCGCGCCGGCGCCGGGGGAAGGGGATCCCGTCCCGGGCACGCCGGGCGAGGAGGGGCCCGTCGTGAAGCACCGCGACCTCCCGTCGCCGCCCCCCGGCCTCGAACAGCCTTTCCCCGGAGAGAACCCG
>JAKLKT010000375.1 GCA_023150495.1 Planctomycetota bacterium | reverse complement strand
GATCGCGGAGGCGGTGGAGCGTTCGCTCGGGGATGCCGCGCGGTCGGGCGCCGGGGAGTCCTACCCGCTGATCGGCGTCAAGGTCCGGGTCGTGGCCGCGACCTACCGGGAGGAGGAGGCGACCGACCTCGCCTTCGAGGTGGCCGCCGCGCGCGCGCTCGAGGCGGCGGCGGAGCGGGCGAAGCGGGTCGTCCTCGAGCCCGTCATGCGGGTCGAGATCCGCACGCCGAACGAGTTCGTGGGGCCGGTCCTCGGCGACCTGAACAGCCGCGGCGCGTCGATCGACGGCACCGCGCCCCTGGACGCCGCCTTCACCCAGCTGAGCGCCACGGTCCCCCTCGCGGAGATGTTCGGGTACGTGGGGACGCTCCGGAGCCTCACCCAGGGCCGGGCGAGCCACAGCATGGAGCCGACCGGCTACCGGCCGGTCCCCCCGGACGTCGCGAAGAAGCTCCTGCTGTAGGAGGGGGGCCGGGGGGAGGAGAGGCGGCCGCCCCCGGAGCCCCCCCTTCAAAAACCTTGGCCGAGAAGCCACGCACAGGTAATCTACTCGTTTTCGTCCGGGCCCGGCCCGGAGCGAGCGCGAGTCCCCGCACGCGGGGGCGCTGAGCGCGGGACCACCGGCGTTCGCCGGGGCCGCCTCCGTCGCCCCTTCGGGGAGCGCTCCCTCCACCGGCCCGGGGGGCGCTACGCATGGACGAGATCAAGATCAGGATGGAGGCGTACGACCACGAGTCGCTCGATTCGTCGGCGCTCGAGATCGTCGATACCGCCAAGCGGACGGGCGCGAAGGTGCGCGGCCCGGTGCCGCTCCCGACGCGCATCGAGCGCTACACCGTCCTGCGCTCCCCGCACATCGACAAGAAGTCGCGCGAGCAGTTCGAGATCCGCACGCACAAGCGACTGATCTACATCAACGAGCCGACACCGAAGACGGTGGATGCCCTTTCGAAGCTGAACATGCCCGCGGGCGTGGACATCCGGATCAAGCTGTAGCCATGGAAGTCTCGGTCCCCCTCCTCAAGAAGTCCGGCGACGTCGGCAAGCGCTCGGTCGCGGCCGACCGGTTCCGGCGCTTCGGCAAGAAGGTCCTCCTGCGCGAGTACGTCGAGATGGCCGAGGCGAGGAAGCGCCTCGGCACGCACTCGGCGCTCACGCGTGGCGAAGTGGCCGGCTCGACGAAGAAGATCTACCGGCAGAAGGGCACGGGCCGGGCCCGTCACGGCAACGACAAGGCGCCGCAGCTCCGCGGAGGCGGCATGTGCTTCGCCAAGAAGCCCCGCGAGTACGGCTGGTCGATGCCGAAGCAGGCCCGTCGCGCCGCGCTCGAGGCGGCGCTCCGCGGCAAGCTCGAGGACGGCGAGGTGCGCCTCGTCGAGGGGTTCGCCTTCGACCGCCCGCGGACGAGAGAGTTCGCCGCGCTGCTGAAGCAGCTCGAGGTGGACGGGACGTTCCTCGTCGTGCCGAACGCGCACGACGCGCGCGTGTGGCAGTCCTGCCGCAACCTGCCGGGCGCCCTCTACCGGGTCGTCTCCGACCTGAACGCGTACGAGGTCCTGAAGCAGAGGTACCTCGTGATCGAGGCGGACGCGCTGAAGGCGCTGGAGGAGAGGTTCTCCCGTGGCTGATCTGCAACGCTACTACCGGATCATCCGCCGTCCCCGGGTCACCGAGAAGGGCCTGAAGATGGTCGAGCGCGGTCGCGCCTACCCGTTCGAGGTGGCGGCGACCGCGAACAAGATCGAGGTGCGCCAGGCCGTCGAGGCCCTCTTCAAGGTGAAGGTCAGCGCCGTGCGCACGCAGAGCTACCGCGGCAAGGCAAGGCGGGTCGGCCGGTCGCTCGGCCACCGCCCGGACTGGAAGAAGGCGATCGTCGTCCTCGCCGAGGGCTACACGATCGAGAACTTCTACTAGTCGGAGGGGGAAGGCCGGATGGGTCTCAAGAAGTTCAAGCCGACAAGCCCGGGCCGCCGCGCCGGAACGGGCCCCGATTTCTCGGAGGTCACGAAGACCACGCCGGAGTGGGGGCTCACCCGGATCCTCAAGAGCACGGGCGGCCGCAACAACCAGGGCAAGATGACCCAGCGCCGCCGCGGCGGCGGGCACAAGCGCCTGTACCGCGTGATCGACTTCAAGCGGGACAAGGACGGGATCCCCGCCACGGTGCACGCGATCGAGTACGACCCGAACCGGTCGTGCCGGATCGCGCTGCTCCACTACGCCGACGGCGAGAAGCGCTACATCCTCGCCCCGGACAGGCTGCAGGTGGGCCGCACGGTCATGAACGGGCAGACGGCCGAGCCGAAGGTGGGCAACTGCCTCGAGCTCCGCCACATCCCCGTCGGCCTCGAGATCCACAACATCGAGATGACGCCCGGCCAGGGCGGGCAGCTCGTCCGCTCGGCCGGCGTGGTCGCGCAGCTCCAGGCGAAGGACGGGAAGTTCGCGATCGTGCAGCTCCCGAGCGGCGCGATCATGAAGGTCCACCACCGGTGCCGCGCGACGATCGGACAGGTCGGCAACATCGAGCACAACCTGATCAGCTACGGCAAGGCGGGTCGCAAGCGGTGGATGGGGCAGCGCCCCGAGGTCCGCGGCTCGGCGATGAACCCGGTCGCCCACCCGATGGGCGGCGGCGAAGGGCGGCGCGCCGGCGGACGCCACCCGGTGTCCCCGACCGGCGTGCTCGCGAAGGGCGGCAAGACGCGCCAGAAGCGCAAGGTCTCGGGTCGCCGCATCATGCGTCATCGGAAGCGCGGGCGCTTCCAGAGGTGAGTCCATGAGTCGAAGCCTTAAGAAGGGACCCTACGTCAGCGAGCGGATCCTGAAGCGGATCGAGCGCATGGAGGGCGGCAAGAAGGAGCCCGTCAAGACGTGGGACCGCGGATGCACGATCACGCCCGAGTTCGTGGGGCACACCTTCAACGTCCACAACGGCAACAAGTTCCTGAAGGTTTTCGTGACCGAGGACATGGTGGGCCACAAGCTCGGCGAGTTCTCCCCGACCCGCACGTTCCGCGGCCACACCCTCCGCAAGGAGACCACGGAAGGAGCGGAGTAGGCGATGGCGGGCAAGAGCTTCACGGCCGTGCACCGCTGGGCGCGCATCGCGCCGCGGAAGGCGCGTCTCGTCGCCGACATGCTGCGCGGCCTCCCCGTGGACGACGCGCTCGCGGTCCTCGACCAGCACCCGAAGCGGGCATCGATGCTCCTTCGGAAGGTGGTCAAGTCGGCGATGGCGAACGCGAGCCAGGACCTCGAGGTCGACCTCAAGTCGCTCGTGATCGAGGAGGCGCGCGTGGACATGGGCCCGCTGCTCGGGGGCCGCGCGCGGTGGCGCCCGCGGTCCCAGGGGCGCGCGGTCCCGATCCTCAAGCGGACGAGCCACCTGATCGTGGGGCTCAGGGAGTCCGAGAAGAGGGCGCGGCGCGGCGCCGCCCCCGAAGCCCCCCCCGTTGCGCCGGCAGGCGAGGAGCAGGCGGCCGAGAAGGCCGCGGAGTAGTCATGGGCCAGAAGACGCATCCGATCGGCTTCCGCGTGGGGATCACGCGCAAGCACGACTCGCGCTGGTACGCGAACAAGAAGGACTTCCCGAAGCTCCTCGAGCAGGACCAGCAGATCCGGAAGTACATCAAGCAGCAGTTCACGGGCGCGCAGATCCCGCGGATCGAGAT
>JAKLKT010000374.1 GCA_023150495.1 Planctomycetota bacterium | reverse complement strand
GGGCCGCACATGCAGGCGCGACGCGCGGACGGGCGGACCGCCCTGGAGGCGACCGGCCTCGAAATCGCGCGGATGGGGAAGGTCGAGGTCCACGACGCGAGCGGCGGGCTCCTCGCGGCGGCGGCGTCGATGCCCGCCGCGGACCTGCGCGTGCTCGCGACGAACCGGGAGGGGGTCGAGGGGGAGGGGTACGTCGTCGTCGGGCGCGCGGCCGACGGCTGGAACGTCGGGATCGACGCGATCGAGGTCTCGGGGGAGAAGCTCTGGTTCGCCGCGGCGACCGACGGCCCGCCGCGCGAGGTCACGGTGAACGGCGCGAGGGTCGGCACGGGCAGGGGACACGAGATCCCCTTCGCGGAGACGCTGGAGGTCGCGGACGCGGACAACTACGACGGCGACGACCGGTTCGCGCTGCGGCGGCTCTCCGTCGGCGTCCGCGACGAGACCGGGTCACGGCTCGTGCGCGCGGCGCTCTCCGTCGGGACGCCGGCGCGGGAGGGCGACGACCTCGTGATCGTCGCCGCGCGCGGCGCGGAGACGGTCCGGGGCGCGGACTGCGTCGCGTCGGGCATCTTCGAGGGGCTGTTCCTCGACGAGTGCGTCTGGGACGGCGTCGCGACGCGCGACGGCGAGGGGATCCTCACGTGGAAGGGGCGCGCGGTCGCGGCGTGGCTCGACGAGCGGACGCTCTGGCTCGGGATGCCTCTCGACGGCGAGTGGGATGACAACGCGACGCTCGCCGTGCTCGTGGAGAAGGCGAAGCGGAAGCGCGCGGAGGCGCTGCTCCGGCCGGGCGAGGTGATCTGCGGGGACGCGGCGGTCTCGCCGGCGCCCGGGCTCGTCTGGACGAAGGGCGTCGACCGGCCGTGGGACGGGCGGCTGCCGGAGCCGAAGCGGCACGCGCGGGGCCGGACCGGGCTCCGGGCGGCGCTCGCGCTCGCCGCCGCGGCTGTCTTGGCGCTATACCTCCGTGCTATCGTGCGCGGGTCGTGAGGCTCGTCCTCGGCACCCGCGGATCCCAGCTCGCGCGCGCGCAGTCGACGCTCATCGCGGACCTCCTCCGCGGGCGCGGCCACGAGGTGAGGCTCGAGCTCATCACGACCCGCGGCGACAAGGAGACCGAACGGCCGGTCCCCGAGCTCGGCGGCAAGGGCCTCTTCACGCTGGAGCTCGAGGAGGCGCTGCGCGAGGGGCGGATCGACCTCGCCGTCCACAGCCTCAAGGACCTGCCGACCGAGGACGCGCCCGGGCTCGTCGTCGCGGCCGTGCCGCCTCGCGAGGACTGGCACGACGCGCTCGTGTCGCAGGGGAGAGGGCTCATGGAGCTCCCGGCGGGCGCGCGCGTCGGCACCGCGAGCCTACGCCGGAAGGCGCTCCTCCTGCGGTGCCGCCCGGACCTCCATGTGGTCGCGCTCCGCGGCAACGTGGACACGCGACTGAAGCGCGTGCAGGAAGGCGCGGTCGACGCCATCGTGCTCGCCGCGGCGGGCCTCCGCCGCCTCGGGCGGAAAGACGCGATCACGGAGCTGCTCGACTTCCTCCCGGCGCCCGCGCAGGGCGCGCTCGCGATCCAGGCGTGCGGCGACCGCATGGACGTCGTCGCGGCCGTCCACGCGCTCCACGACGAGGGGACAGGCCGCTGCGCGCACGCGGAGCGCGAGCTCCTGCACGTCCTCGGCGGCGGCTGCAGCGTGCCGGTGGGGGCGCTCTGCACGCCCGAGGGGCACCACCTGAAGCTCCGCGCGGTGGTCGCCGCCACGGACGGCAGCCGGGTGGTGGAAGGGGAGGGGGTCGGGGGGGACCCGGGCGCCCTCGGCGCGGTCGTCGCGGCGCGGCTCAAGGAGGAGGGCGCGCAGGAGATCCTCGATGCTTCCTAGGTCGCGCGAGGCGTTCGCCGAGGCGCAGCGCTACATGCCGGGCGGCGTGAGCTCGGCCGCGCGGGCGTTCGGGCCGGTGGGCGGCGACCCGCCGATCCTCGCCGCGGGCGAGGGCGCCCGCGTGCGCGACATCGACGGGAACGAGTACGTCGACCTCGTGATGAGCTGGGGCCCGCTGTTCCGCGGCCACGCGCACAAGGACGTCGTGCGCGCGATCGCGGTGACGGCCGCGAAGGGCACGAGCTTCGGCGCGACGACGGAGCACGAGACGCGCCTAGCGCGCGTCGTCTGCGACCGCGTGCCGTCGGTCGAGCTCGTGCGGTTCACGAACTCGGGCACCGAGGCGACGATGGCCGCGATCCGCGTCGCGCGCGGCGTCACGGGGCGAGAGAAGATCGTGAAGTTCGCGGGCTGCTGGCACGGCCACGCGGATCCGTTCCTGATCGCGGCGGGGTCGAGCGCGCTCTCGCTCGGCCGTCCGGACTCGCCGGGCGTTCCCGCCGACGTCGCGAAGCTCACGCTCGTGGCGCCCTACAACGACGCGGCGGCGGCGGAGGCGCTCTTGAAGGCGCACGAGGTCGCCGCGGTGATCGTGGAGCCGGTCGCGGGCAACATGGGCTGCGTGCCGCCCGCGCCGGGGTTCCTCGAGGGGCTCCGCGACGCGTGCTCGCGCTTCGGCGCCTGCCTCATCCTCGACGAGGTGATCACGGGGTTCCGCGTGGCGCGCGGCGGGGCGCAGGAGCTCTTCCGCGTGACGCCCGATCTCACGACGATGGGGAAGACGATCGGCGGCGGGCTGCCCGTGGGCGCGTTCGGCGGGAAGCGGAGGTTCATGGAGCACGTGGCGCCGCTCGGGATGCGCGTGAGCCAGGGCGGGACGCTGTCGGGGAACCCTCTCGCGATGGCCGCGGGGCTCGCGACGATCGGCCCCTTGGACGAGAAGGCGTACGCGGCGCTCGAGGAGAAGGGGCGCTACCTCGCGGAGGGCTTGAAGCACGCGACGGTGACGGTGCAGCGCGTGGGCTCGATGATGACGGTCTTCTTCACGGACCGGCCTGTGCGGAACCTCGCCGACGCGGAGACGTGCGACACGAAGCGGTTCGCGAAGTGGCACCGGGCGATGCTCAAGCGGGGCGTCTACCTGCCGCCGTCGCAGTTCGAGGCGTTCTTCGTGTCGCTCGCGCACGAGCGCGCGGACCTGGACAAGGTGATCGCCGCGCACCGCGAGGCGCTCAAAGAGATCGGATGACCCGCCTTCGCCGAGGCTACGGCGGGCAAGGCGCGGCGCGAGGTCCGGACGGCTGCGGGGTCCCGTGCCGGGTTCCCCCGGCCCCTCCCCATCCATGCGGAAGCTGCGCTGGTTCAGGCTGAGCCTCTTCGTCGAGCGGGACGGCGACCCGTGGACGTGGACCTTCCACGTGCGGGCGTTCACGGAGGCGAACGCGCGGCGGCTGGTCGCCGGGCGGCTTTCGGGCGAGACGCCCGTGATCTACGCGTGCGAGCCGTCGGAGCCCCTGTCGAAGGCGCCGCCGAAGGAGGAGATCGTCGCCGACTACGGGCCCTACCGCCGTTCGTGGAAGGACCCGATGATGGCGGCGCTCCGGAAGTGACTTGCGGGGCCCGGGGGGTCGGCGGGAAGGTACTCGCGTGGACCCCGAGGAGCTCCTCCGGCACGCCGGCTTCGTGCGCGCGATCGCGCGGGGGCTGCTCTCGGCCGACGCAGCGGAGGACGTCGTAGAGGACACGATGCTTGCGGCGCTCCGGCGGCCGCCCGGCGACCCGTCGCGCGCGCGGGCGTGGCTCGGCGCGGTCGCGCG
>JAKLKT010000373.1 GCA_023150495.1 Planctomycetota bacterium | reverse complement strand
GCGAGGCCCCACCAGAGCCGCGCGCGCGACGGCGCGGCGGGGGCAGGGGGGGGCTCCGGGGGGGGCGGCTCCGCGGCGAGGGGCGCCGCGCGATCCGCCTCGGCGAGGAACATGCAGGTGAGCCCCCCCGCCTCGATCCGGTCGCCGTGGCGGAGCGTGACGGCGAACACGGGCTTCCCGTTCACGTGCGTGCCGCCGCCCGAGCCGTCGTCCTTCAGCTGGAAGCCGTCGCCCTTCGGGCGGATCCGGAAGTGGACGGGCGCGAGCCCTGGGTCCGGGAGGTGGATCGTGCACGTGTTCGAGCGGCCGACCGTCGTCTCGCCGCGCGCGAGCGAGACGAGCGTCTCCGCGCCGCGGAACTCGATCCTCAGCCGCGCCATCGGCCCCCGAAGCCCCCTCCCTTACTGGCCGAGCGCCTTCCGGAGCTTCCTCACCTGCTCCTCGGCCTCGGCGAGCCGCTTCCTCTCCCGCTCGACGACCTCCGGCTTCGCACGGCTCGTGAACCGCTCGTCGGCGAGCTTCCCGCGGATCGACTCGATGAACTCCTCGGCCTTCGCCAGCTCGGCCCGGGCACGCGCGCGTTCGGCCTCGACCACGTCGGCCGCGAGCGGCACCGAGACGGTGTGCGGCGAGGCGACCTTCGTGCCGCACGGAGGCGGCGCGCGGCCGGGGCGCAGCTCCCCGATCCCCGCGAGCGACGTCACGAGGAACTTCCACTCCCCGAAGAAGCGGCCGTCGGCGGTGTCGAGGAAGCCCTCGGCGATGCGGCTGTTGGGCGGGATCCTGTTCTCGCTGCGGACGAGCCGGAATCCCCTCACGACCTTCTGGATCTCCCCCACCTGCGCCTCCGCGTCGGGATCGCGCGGAAGGGACGCCGGCCACGCGAGGAGCGCCGCGAACTCCTTCTCGCCGAGCGCCACGCGCAGCTCCTCCGCGAGGTAGGGCGCGAAGGGCTGGAGCAGCCGCACGATCGAGCCGAGGATCTCGAGGAGCGTCGCGGCGCACGCGGGGTCGTTCGCCTTGAGCCGCGGCTTGCTCCACTCGACGTACCAGTCGCAGAAGTCGTCCCACACGAACTCGTAGAGCGCGGTCGCGGCCTCGTGGTAGCGGTAGCTCCCGAGCGCCTGCGTGATCGCGTCGACCGCGGCGTTCCGGCGGGAGCGGATCCAGCGGTCCTCGAGGGCCCCCGCACCCCCCCCGCCTCCCCTGGCGGGAGCCTCCACGCTCGTGAGCACGAAGCGCGCCGCGTTCCAGACCTTGTTCATGAAGTTGCGGCCGAGCTCGAACTTCGTCTCCGCGAGCTTGATGTCCTGCCCCTCCGTGGCGACGAGGCAGAGCGTGAACCGCACCGCGTCGGCGCCGTACTGCCGGATCATGTCGCGCGGGTCGATGCCGTTGCCGAGCGACTTCGACATGCGGCGGCCGATCGCGTCGAGCACGGTCGCGTTGATGTAGACCGTGTGGAACGGCGGCTTCCCGAGGAACTCGTAGCCCGCCATCACCATGCGCGCGACCCAGAGGTAGATGATCTCGCGCGCGGTGCAGAGGAGGTCGCCCGGGTAGTAGCGGGCGAGGTCCTCCGTCTTCGCGGGCCAGCCGAGCGTCGAGAAGGGCCAGAGCCAGGACGACGCCCACGTGTCGAGGACGTCCTCGTCCTGCCGCACGATCGGCTTCCCGGAGACGGGGTGCTTCGCGCCGATCTTCAGGTCGTCGACGGACGCGGCGGGCACGCCGTCCGCGTCGTACCAGACGGGGATCTGGTGCCCCCACCAGAGCTGGCGGCTGATGCACCAGTCGCGGACGTTCGTGAGCCAGTCGAGGTAGACCTTCGTCCAGCGCTCGGGCACGAAGCGGAGCTTCCCCTCGTTCACCGCGCGGATCGCGGGCCCGGCCAGGGGCTCCATCCTCACGAACCACTGCTCGGACACGAGCGGCTCGATCGGCGACTTGCTGCGGTCGGAGAGCGGCAGGGTGAACCTGTGCGGCACGACCTTCTCGAGGAGGCCCGCCTTCTCGAGGTCCTCGACGACCTTCTTGCGCGCGACCGCGCGGTCGAGGCCCGCGTAGGGGCCGGCGTTCGCGTTGAGCGTGCCGTCCGGGTTCAGGATGCTGACGATCGGCAGCTTGTGGCGCTGGCCGCGGTCGTAGTCCGCGAAGTCGTGGCCGGGCGTCACCTTGACCGCGCCGCTGCCGAAGGCGGATTCGACGGTGTCGTCCGCGATCAGCGGGATCTTCCTGCGGATCAGGGGGAGGTCGAGGAACCTGCCGACGTGCGCCTTGTAGCGGTCGTCCGCGGGGTGCACGGCCACGGCGGTGTCGCCGAGCATCGTCTCGGGCCGCGTGGTCGCGACCGTGACGTGCCCCTTCCCGTCCGCGAACGGGTAGCGGATGTGCCAGAGGTGGCCGTCGACCTCGGCCTCGTCGAGCTCGTCGTCGCCGACGGCGGACTGGAGGACGCAGTCCCAGTTGACGAGGCGCGCCCCGCGGTAGACGAGCCCCTTCTCCCAGAGGTGGACGAACGCGACGCGCACGGCGCGCGAGAGGTTCTCGTCCATCGTGAACGCGGTGCGGCTCCAGTCGCAGGAGGAGCCGAGCTCGCGGAGCTGGCGGAGGATGGCGGCGCCGTACTGGTCCTTCCAGGCCCACACCTCCTTCAGGAACGCCTCGCGGCCGAGGTCCTTGCGGCGGACCTTGCGCTCCTCCCACAGCTTCCTCTCGACGACGGCCTGGGTGGCGATGCCCGCGTGGTCGGTGCCCGGGAGCCAGAGGACGTCCCTGCCCTGCATGCGCTTCCAGCGGACGATCACGTCCTGCACGACCGCGTTCAGCGCATGCCCCATGTGGAGGACCGACGTGACGTTCGGCGGCGGGAGCATGACCGTGTAGGGCTCGGCATGCGGGCGCCTCCCGGCGGTGAAGACGCCGTCCTTCTCCCACTGCCCGGTCCACCGGGCCTCGGCGCGCTTCGCGTCGTACGTCTTCGGCAACTCGGGTGCCATGAGACGCCCAAGGATACCGGGTGCGCGATGTTATTGGCGGTACGGTGCCAGGCACCCGTCCACTAGTATCTCGCCTTGAACGGCCTCGGATGCACCCGGTCGCGGGCACAGTTTGTTAGTGCATCGGAGCCTGGCACCGTACCGCTAACATGCCTCAGAGGTGCCGTACGTAGGCGAGGAGTCCGTGGCCGGGCTCCAGGGGGTCGCCCGCGACCGCGGCGCCCGCCTCCGTGAACGGGCGGTGCGTGAGCGCATCGATCCCCGCGCCCCAGAGGAGGGCGGGCACGGGGTCGGAAGAGGGCATCCCGGTCGCGGTGTCGCGCGCGAGATCGGCGAGGAGGAGGAGCCGCCCGCCCGCCTCTGCCACGGCCTTCGCGACCGGCGCGACCACGTTCTCGTCGAGGTCCGCGATGCCCTCCGCGCGCGCCCTCCCGTCGCGGAGGAGCGCGTCGCGCGTTCCCCGGTTCGCGTGCACGAAGCAGATGCCGTCGCCCTTGAGCGCCTGGGCGAGCCCCTTCGAGAGCCCCGCCGGCGTGTGCACGTTCGGGAGGCGGAGCGGGATCCCCGCCGCCTTGCAGATCCCCCTCCAGAGGACGTCGCCTCCGAGCGCGGAGGCGGGCGCGTCGAAGTGCCCGTGGAGGAGCGCCGTCCCCCCGGGGCCCCACAGCCACACCACGTCCGCGCCGTTCCGCCCGAGGTCGC
>JAKLKT010000372.1 GCA_023150495.1 Planctomycetota bacterium | reverse complement strand
GACGCGACCGACGCGCTGGCCGTCGCGATCGCCCACGGCCTCGCGCGCAAGGCACAAGTCCTTTCCCAGCAAGGGCTTACGTAGGCCGCTCCTTCGGGTACACTGGCACGTCCGCCTCGCGCGGGAATGGAACCGACTTGGACCCCTATGTAGCCCCGAGCCCAGCGCCCCTTGCCGCGATCCTCGTCCTCGGACAAGACGGCCTCTACCTCCTGATCGCCTGCGGGTCCCTCCTCCTCGCCGCGACCTTCGCGCTCTTCGAGAACGCGCTCCAGCACCACAACCGGGTCCGCCTGACCGAGGAGGCCAACCGGGTGGGCAAGACCGAGGCGATCGACGCGGTCCTCATGGAGGAGGAGGAGATCCTCTTCGTGAGCAAGATCGCCCGCGGCCTCGCCACGATGGTCGCGGTCGCGATGGTCGTCGTCTTCCTCGTGCACAGCGGCGCGAGCGGCATCGCCCTCGGCCTCTGGGTCGTCCTCGGCCCGGGCGTGGTCCTCTTCCTGACCGTCGCGGGCCCCTACCTCGTCGGCCGGCGGGCGGGCCACGCCGTGCTGCTCAAGGGGCTGCTTCCCTACGCGGTCGCGACCTACCCGCTCCGCCCTCTCGCCGCGGGGCTCCACGCGATCGCGGCGAGGCTCCTCGGCCGGCGCTCGGAGGCCCACCCGAACGAGGAGATCGCGGAGGAGATCCTCTCGGTCGTCGAGGAGGGCGCGCGCGAGGGGTCGCTGGACGTCCGGGAGAAGGAGATGATCGAGGGGGTGATCGACCTCCGCGACGTGACCGCGGGCACGATCATGACGCCCCGCACGGACCTCGTCTGCATCCCGGTCGGGACGACGGCGAAGGAGGCGATCGAGCACGCCGGCGGCCGCCGGCTCTCCCGCCTCCCCGTCTACCGGGAGACGCCCGACGACATCATCGGGATCCTCCACCTGAAGGACCTTCTCCCCTACCTCGCGCGGGGGGAGACTCCCCAGGTCGAGAAGCTCCTGCGCCGCCCGCTCCTCGTCCCCGAGAGCAAGAACGTGGGCGACCTGCTCCACGAGATGAAGGCGAGCCGCATGCACATGGCCATCGTGCTCGACGAGTACGGCGGCACCGCGGGCGTCGTGACGATCGAGGACATCCTCGAGGAGATCGTGGGCGAGATCGAGGACGAGCACGAATCGGGGACGGAGGAGGACCTCGTCCTCATCAACGAGAACGCGGCCACCGTCGACGGCCGCGCCCACGTCGCGGACCTGAACAAGGCGCTCCGCCTCGAGGTGCCCGAGAGCGACGAGTACGACACCGTGGGCGGCCTCCTGTTCAGCCTCCTCGGCCGGGTGCCGGAGCCCGGGGAGCACTACGACCTCGACGGCATCCGGTTCACGATCCTCGAGGCGGACGAGCGGCGCATCGGCCGGGTGAAGGTATCGGTGCGCCGCACGGGCGCCGTCGAGCCGTGACGCGCCGCTACCGCCGCTCGACGCTCCACGAGACGGACGCGCTCTGCGTGCGCATCGGCGAGTTCGCGGAGAGCTCCGCGGTCGTCTCGCTCGTCACCGAGGGACTGGGCCTCGTCCGCGCCATGGCGCGCGGCGCGAAGCGGGTCCGGAACGGGTTCAAGGGCCCGCTCGACCGGGGCGTCCTCTACCGCGTGCGGCTGGGCCGCCGCGGCGAGGGCCTCCTCCACCTCAACGACGCCTCGGTGCGCGAGCCGTTCGGGGCACTCCGCCGCGACCCCGCGCGGTTCCACGCGGCGGAGATGATCCTCGAGGTCGCGGGCGACCTCATGCGCGAGGGGGAGCCGCAGCCGGACCTCTTCCGGCTCGCCGCCTTCTCGATGAAGGTCCTCGAGCGCGCGCCCGGCGACCGTCTCGCCCTCGCGACGACGCTCTTCCTCGTGCGCGCCGCGGCGCTCTCCGGCCACCTCCCGGTGATCGACCGGTGCGTCGCGTGCGACCTCCCGGTCGAGGAGGAGCGGCCCCTCGGGAGCCCCGCCCGGGGCGGCGCGCTCCACGCCGCCTGCGCGGAGCGGGAGCCGGGCGCGCGCACCGTGCCCCGCCCCGTCCTCGACCTCCTCGAGGAGCTGCGGCGCCGCCCCGCCGCCGAGATCCTGAAGACCCCGCGCCCCGCGAGCACGCTGCGCGGCCTCCGGGTCCTCCTCGAGGAGTGGCTCGAGCACGCGCTCGAGCGCAGGTTCCGCGCCGCCGGGCCGATGGAGCGGGAGATCCGGCGCGGGGAGGAGAGGGGGCCCGGGGGAGGGGAGCGTCTCGGTTAGGATCTTCCCCGTGCGCACGGCCGCTCTTCCCCTCCTCGCCCTCCTCGTCGCGTGCTCGAGCCTCCCGAAGGGGGAGCCCGCGGCGCTCCTGCCCGAGGCGAGGGCGCTCTATGCGAAGGACGACGTGAAGAACGCCCGCCGGTACGCGGAGTCGATCTGGAAGGGCCACCCCGAGTCGGAGGAGGCGGAGGAGGCGCTCTTCCTGCTCGCGCAGTGCCGCCGGAGGCTCCGGCAGGGGACACGCGCCTTCGACAACTACCAGAGGTTCGTCGACAAGTACCCGAACAGCCGCTTCTCCGTCGGGATCGCGCTGGGCGAGTACGAGCTCGGGACCGCCTACCTCCGCGGCGAGATGCCGGGGTTCCTCTTCTTCGGGGCCGATCCCGGCTTCGGGACTCGCATCCTCGACCACATGCAGATCCACTTCCGCAACCACTCGCTCGCGGACGACGCGCTCGTGAGGGTCGCCGACTACTTCATGGAGGATGAGGACTACGAGCAGGCGACCGACGCACTGAAGCGGCTCCTCGCGGAGTACCCCCGGAGCGAGCACACGCTCTGGGCGCGGTTCCAGTTCGCCCGGACCCTCTGGCTCCAGAACCAGGGGCCCCTCTACGACGAGCGGGTGCTGATCCAGTCGCGGCGGGCGTTCGAGGACTACGCCGCCACCGCGCGGATGCTCGGCGAGGCGGAACGCCAGAAGGAGCAGATCGCGACCGCCGAGCAGATGATCGTGCGGATCAACGAGCGGCTCGCGGAGAAGGAGTATCTGATCGGGCGCTTCTACGAGCGCACGAAGGCGAAGACGTCCGCGCTCTACTACTACCGCCACTGCGTGCGCACCTACCCGGGGACGGAATACGCGACCATCTGCGCGAAGCGCGTCGGCGAGATCGAGGCCGCGGCCGCGCCGGTCGAGAAGCCCCCCGAGGAGGCCCCCGCCCAGGGCTGATGCGTCCCCCCCCGGCCCCCCCTGTTCCGCCGCTCGCGGCGCTGCTCCTCGTCGCGGCGTGCGGCTACACCTTCGACCGCGACCGGGGCGAGGCGCGGCTCCCCTCGGGCACCCTGCCGCGGGTCGCCGTGCTCCCCTTCGACAACGCCACCTTCCGGCGGGGCCTCGAGATCGAGCTGACCCGGCTGCTCACGGACGAGGTCCGCGCGCGCAGCCCCCGCGCCCCGGCGAGTCCGGACGAGGCCGACTGGCTGGTGCGGGGGACGATCCTCCGGGCCGACGAGCGGATCTACAGCGAGGACGAGGACGACCTCGTCCGGGAATCCTCGATCGTCATCGATGTCGAGGTCACGCTCGAGGATCGGACGGCCGAAAAAGTACTCCGGACGTATACCTTTAGGGAGAGAGTCCCGTACTCGGCCCGCGCCGGACGGGTCTCGACCCTCGAACAGGCCGAAACGGAGGCCCTGCGCGACATCGCCGAGAGGATCGTCTACTGGCTCGAGGCGGGGCAGCCGGAACGGAGAG
>JAKLKT010000371.1 GCA_023150495.1 Planctomycetota bacterium | reverse complement strand
CGAGCCGAACCCGCCCGCGAGCGCGTGGTCCTCGACGGTCACGAACAGCGGGTGGCGCACCGCGAGCTCCTCGAGCGTGGCCGCATCCAGGGGCTTCGCGAACCGCGCGTTCACGACGGTCGCCTCGAGCCCCGCCGCGCGGAGCAGCTCCGCGGCCTCGAGCGCCGCGGGCACGACCGCGCCGTACGCGACGATCGCGAGGTCCTCGCCCTCGCGGAGCCGCGCGCTCCTCCCGAGCTCGATCGGCCCCGCGTTCCCCGGCAGCGGCGGCACGCGGAAGTTCGCGCGCGGCCAGCGGAGCGCGACGAGCCCCTCGTGCGCGAGCGCGAAGGCGAGCATCCGCTCCATCTCCGGCAGGTCCGCGGGCGCGAGGAGCGTCGTGCGTGGAACCGTACGCAGATACGCGATGTCGAAGGCGCCGTTCGCGGTCGCGCCGTCGCCGCCGACGATGCCCGCGCGGTCCATGCAGACGACGACGTGCGCCGACTGGAGCGCGACGTCGTGCACGACCTGGTCGTACGCGCGCTGGAGGAACGTGCTGTAGATCGCGGCGACCGGCAGCGCGCCGCCCGCGGCGAGGCCGCCCGCGAGCGCCATCGCGTGCTGCTCGCAGATGCCCACGTCGTAGAAGCGCGTCGGGTGCTCGGCCGCGAAGGCGGAGAGGCCCGTGCCCGAGGGCATCGCGGCGGTGATCGCGACGATCCGCGGATCCTTCCGCGCGAGCGCCGCGAGCGTCTCGCCGAAGTGCTTGTGGCACGGGCGCGTGTCGGGGGGGGCCTCGGGGGCCGCGCCCTTCACCATCGTCGGCTCCGCGGGCGCCTTCTTCGGGCTCGAGACGCCGTGGTAGGCCGACGGGTCCTTCTGCGCGGGCTCGTAGCCGTGGCCCTTCGCGGTGATCACGTGGAGGAAGACGGGCCCCTTCACGTCCTTCAGGTCGCGGAACGTCGAGATCAGCCGGTGGACGTCGTGGCCGTCCACGGGGCCGAAGTACCGGAAGCCGAGCTCCTCGAAGATCACGCCCGGGTTCACGTAGTGCTGGATCGCCTCCTTGACGCGCGGCAGCCAGTTCGCGAGCGGCGTGCCCACGACGGGGATCGTCTCGAGCGCGCGGTTGATGTCGCGCTTCAGGTCGACCCAGCGGTCGGACGCGCGCAGCTTGTCGAGGTAGCGCACGAGCGCCCCGACCGTGCGCGCGATCGACATCTGGTTGTCGTTGAGGATGACGAGGAGGTCGTGGTCCGGCAGCGCGCCCGCGTGGTTCAGGGCCTCGAACGCCATGCCGGCGCCGATGCCCGCGTCGCCGACGAGCGCGATCGCCTTGCCCGAGGGCTTCCCCGCGTGCTGGCGGCCGAGGTGGTAGCCGAGCGCGGTCGAGACCGCGGTGCCCGCGTGCGAGACGTGGAAGAGGTCGTAGGGCGACTCGTACTGGCTCGTGAAGCCGCAGAGGCCGTCCGTCTTCCGCAACGTCGGGAAGCGGTGGCGCCGGCCGGTCAGGATCTTGTGGACGTAGGACTGGTGCGAGACGTCGAAGACGAGCCGGTCCTTGTCGGGCCCGATGTCGAAGACGTAGTGGAGCGCGACGGTCAGCTCGACCACCCCCAGGTTGCTCGAGAGGTGCCCTCCCGTGGCGGTGACGCTCTCGATCAGGAAATCCCGGATCTCCCTGCAGAGCTCCTCGAGGTCCGCGCGCGGCAGCCTCTTCAGATCCTCCGGAAACTCCACCATGGGAAGGATCCGCATCTTTTAAGCCCCCTGGTCTCCGCAAACCGAGCGGGCACAGGCGTTTACGATCGCTCCCTGCGGCACGCGTGCCGCACTTTCGGCCTTCGGCACCTACTTGCTCCTCGTCACGATCAGCTCCGCGACCGCGACGAGGATCGGGGCGTCCACGGCGCCCCTCAGGGCCGCGATGGCCTTGTCCTTGAGCTCACGCGCCCTGTGGCGCGACGCCTCGATCCCCGCCGCGGCGGGGTATGTCATTTTACGGTCCTTCCGGTCCTTGCCGGGGCTCTTCCCGAGGACCTCGGCCGTCTCCGTCTCGTCGAGGATGTCGTCGACGATCTGGAAGGCGACGCCGAGCGCCTGCCCGTAGGCCGAGAGGGCCCTGAGCTGGGCCGCGCTCCCCTCCCCCGCGCCCCCCCCCATCACCGCCGAGGCGCGCAGGAGCGCCCCCGTCTTCCGCGCGTGGATCGACTCCACGACGGCGAGATCCGGCGTCTGCCCCTCCGCCTCGATGTCCGCGATCTCGCCGCCGACCATGCCGTCCGTGCCGGCGGCGCGGGCGAGGTCGAGCACGAGCGTCGGCACGGCCTCGCGGCGCGGCGTCTTCTCCGCGAGGATCAGGAACGCGTGCGTCTGGAGCGCATCGCCCGCGAGGATCGCGGTCGCCTCGTCGAACTTCCGGTGGCAGGTGGGCTTCCCGCGGCGCAGGTCGTCGTCGTCGATCGCGGGCAGGTCGTCGTGGATGAGCGAGTACGTATGGAGCATCTCGAGCGCGCACGCGACCGGGAGCACCTGCTCGTCGGTGCCGCCGACCGCGCGGCACGCGGCGCGCGCGATGGCCGGCCGCAGGCGTTTCCCGCCCGCGAAGACGGCGTACCGCATCGCGTCGTGGAGCTTCACGCCCGCGGGCGGGAGCCAGCGGTCGAGCGCGCCGTCGACGAGCGCCTTCGTCTCGGCGAGGAAGGCGTCGAGGCTCACGCCCCCTCGCTTTCGAAGGGCTCCTCCCTGGGCTCGCCCTCGGCGTCGCGGACGAGGATCTTCACCTTCTCCTCGGCCTTGCTGAGCAGCTCGCGGCACGTCTTCAGCCGCTTGACGCCGTCCTCGAAGCGCTGCAGCGCCTGGTCGAGGGTGAGGTCGCCCTGCTCGAGCTCCTCGACGATCTTCTCGAGCTGTTCGAGGTGGTCCTCGAAGCCTTCCTTCCGGGTCGCCATGCGGGCCGGTGATTGTAAGGGAGGGGGCACGGGGGAGGTCCGCCCCCCCGGGGACGGAGCACGCCCTTGCGCTACCTGTTCACGAGGATCACCTCACCGAAGGTGTCCGCGTGGCCGACCTTGGTCGCCCGGACGACCACCCGGAAGCGCGCCCCCGACGTCGCCGGCCACGCGCTGGTCGCGAGGTTGAACACGTATCGTTCCTCGTCGAGGACGAGGCGCATCGTCGTGCCGTTGTCGCTCGACGCCCCGACGTCGTCGACGACCTCGTTCGCGATCGGCGAGCCCTCCCCGTCGATCTGCTCGACCCGATCGACGGTCACTGTCGCCTCGCTCTCGAACACGTTGTCGCAGGCGACGCGCACCTTGATGGGGGCGGGCCTTCCCGCGCGGATGAGGTTGTCCACATTGGGATCCAGAGGCCGCAGGAAGCGCAGCTCGAACGGGCCTTTCAGGACCGTCACCTCGACCGACTTCTGCCTCTCGTTCCCGTCGTCGTCGGTGGCCCTGCAGACCACGGTCGTCGTGCCCGGACCGAGAGACGCGGGAGCCACGACGATCAACGGATCGACGTCGCAGTTGTCGGTCGCCGTCACGCCGAGTGACTCGGCCGTCACGGAGAGCGGCGACCCGGCGCAGTCCGTTACGAGGGTCACGGTCGAGGGCCCCGAGAACACCGGGGCCTCGCCGTCCAGTACGAGCACGCCGAAGCTGCCCTCCGCCACGTTGCCCGCGCGGTCCACGGCCGTGCAGCGGACCGTCGTCAGGCCGCAGGGGAATGCATCACCCGACTCCACGGGCCCCCAAGGAGCC
>JAKLKT010000370.1 GCA_023150495.1 Planctomycetota bacterium | reverse complement strand
CGTGCGGGAGATCAACGCCGCGGAGGCGAGCCTGCCGGCGCCCTCCGCGGACGAGCGCGCGCGGCTCGACGCGCGGCTCGATTCGGCGGCGAGGATGCTCGAGCCCCGCTTCCAGGCGACGATGGATCGGTTGAAGGGCGACCCGGAGGCGCGCGGCCTCGTCGCCGTGATGATGGCCGAGGCGGCCTTCCCGGCGGGCCGCTGATGGCCCCGCAGGCCGCCCGACCGGCGCTTCCCCCGTTTGCTATCCTGCCGCGATGCCGATCCGATACCCCCAGGAGGCCGGCCTCCGCGACACCCGGCGCGTCACCATCCGCCCCTTCACCGCCGCCGACGTGGACGGCGTATGGGACTTCTTCAGCCGCCTCCCCGAGGACTACGTCCGCTGCGCGTGGGACCGGATCGACCAGCGCGCGACGATCGAGCGCTGGGCGGCGGAGCTCGACTACGAGAGGGCGTTCCCGCTGATCGCGCTCGCCGGCAAGCGCGTCGTCGCCGACGCCACGCTCCACTACCGCGACAACGGGCCGCTGCGCCGCGTGGGCCGGATCAAGTGGCTGATCGACCCCGAGTACCGGGGCGTCGGCCTCGGCACGATCTTCGTCAACGACTTCATCGTGAGCGCGCGCGAGAACGGCCTCCGGCACCTCACCTGCATGCTCATCAAGGACCTCGAGGAGGACGCGATCGCGACCCTCAAGAGCATGGGCTTCGAGAGCTACACCATCCCCGGCTACGGGACCGATCCCGACGGCACGCCGCGGGACATGGTGAAGATGATCCTGAAGCTATGAGAGGGGGCGCGGGGGAGAGGGCGGCCGCCGCGTTCCTCCTCTGCGCCGGCGCCGCGCTCGCCCTCGAGCCCTGCGCGATCGAGGTCGTGGAGAAGGGGTCGGGCTGGCCGGTCCCGCTCGTCGAGCTCAGGACGCTCCACAACGTCCGGTTCGTCACGGACAACGCGGGCCGCATCGCGTTCGACCTGCCGGAGCTGATGGGCCGCGAGACGTGGTTCGAGGTGAAGGGCCACGGCTACGGCGTGCCGAAGGACGGCTTCGGGTTCGAGGGCGTGCGGCTCGTGCCGGAGCCGGGGAAGAAGCTCCTCGTCGAGGTCGAGCGGACGATCGTCGCGCGGCGGATCGGGCGCATCACCGGCGCGGGGCTCCTCGCCGAGAGCGGGAAGCTCGGGCTCGCGGAGGACGTGCGGGAGACGGGCATCCTCGGCTGCGACAGCGTGCAGAACGCCGTGCATCGCGGCCGCCTCTTCTGGATGTGGGGCGACACGGCGCTCCCGCGCTACCCGCTCGGCATCTTCCACGCGACGGGCGCATGGAGCGCCGTCGACGCGCTCGCGGCCCCCGGACCCCCCCTGCGTCTTCCTCTCGAGCCCTTCACGGACAAGGAGGGCGCGCCCCGCGCGATCGCGCCGATCCCCGGCGAGGGCGCCTCCTGGCTCACCGGCCTCGCGAGCCTCCCCGACAGGACGGGCGAGCCGCGCCTCGTCGCGACCTATATGAAAGTACGGCCTGACTGGGACGTCCACGAGCGCGGCCTCGCGGTCTGGAACGAGGAGAAGCTCGAGTTCGAGCGGCTGCGCGCTCTCTGGAAGAAGGGCGCGGGGAAGGAGCCGAGGCTGCCCGACGGCCACGCCGTGCTCTTCGAGGGGAAGGTGCTCTTCGGCAACCCGTTCCCCGCGCTCCGCTGCGCGGCGACGTTCGAGGCGTGGCAGGATCCCGCGGCGTGGGAGGCGCTCGAGCCGCAGGCCCTCCTGCGCGCGGCCGACGCGAAGGCGGCGGTGAAGCCCCACAGCGGGTCGATCGCGTGGAGCCCGTTCCGGAAGCGCTGGGTGACGGTCTTCGTCCAGTCGTTCGGGAAGCCGTCCGCGCTCGGCGAGGTCTGGTACGCGGAGGCCGACGCGCCCACGGGGCCGTGGGGCGCCGCGGTGAAGGTGCTCTCGCACGACGACTACACGTTCTACAACCCGCGCGTGCACCCGGAGTTCACGCCCGGGGGCTCCGCGGCGCTCTACTTCGAGGGCACGTACTCGAAGGAGTTCTCGGGGAACAGGCAGCCGACGCCGAGGTACGACTACAACCAGGTGCTCTACCGGCTGGACCTCGACGACCCTGCGCTCGCGCCGGCGCGGTGAGGCGGGGGGGGCCGGGGGGCCGGCGCTGCCGTTCCTCGGGCCCGCGGCACGCGCGACGCCGTGCAGGTCCCGCCGGAAACGGGGCGGGGCCGCGCGCGGCGGCCCCGCCTGATCTCGGCACTGCTGTCTACTTGTACACGTTGGTCGCTTCGGTCTCCTCGACCGGGCGGCCCAGCTGATCGGACGTCATGGCGACCTTGATGCGCGTGTCGCCCGTTCCGACCGTCTTGACGTCGACCTTCCACGTGGCCTTCTCGCCCGGGGCGAGCGACGCCAGCGGCTTGAAGGTGATCTTCTGGCCGGTCTCGTCGGCCTTGGTCGCGCCGGTGGCGGCGGCACAGTTCATGCACAGTTCATCGTGTCCTCGAGCATCACGACGATCCGGATGTTCGTGCCAGGGGCGCTGCCCTGGTTCGTCGCCGTGATCACGTAGGTCGTCGAACCGCCGACCTCGACGGGGTCGGTGAGGTCCACCACCTCGAGCAGGATGGCCGGCACGCCGGTCACCTGCGTGTCCGTCTCCACCGTGACCGACTCGGCGCAGTACGCGCTCGCGGTCGCCGAGGCGTGGACGATCGCGGCCTCCGCGTAGGAGATCTTCACGGCGAAGGTCCTCATCGTGCCGGGCTGCATCGTGCCGAACTTCCAGCGGACGACGCTCCCCTCCATGACGGAGCCGGGGGAGGCCTCGAGGTACTTCGCGCCCGTCGGGATCTCGGCGCTCACGACCACGTCGCGCGCCTCGCCGTCACCGGTGTTCTTGACGATCATGTCGTAGGTGATCGGCTTCCCCTTGTAGGTCTGCTTCGTCCCCTGCCTCTCGAACACGAGCACCGGCCTCGTCACTGTCGTCTCGACCTCGCCCGACTGGGCCGTGAGGTCGCCGTCGGCCTTGGCCGTGGCCACGCCGGCGAACTTGCCGGTCCTCTTGGCCTTCGCCTTCCAGGTGAAGTTCTTGGACTGGCCGGGCTCGAGCGACGGGAGCGTGAACCGGACGCTGGTCTTCCCGTCGAGCGTCTCGACGCCGTCCGGCAGCCGGTCGTCGATCACGATGTTCCTGGTCGTGCCCGTGCCCGTGTTGGCGACCGTCACCGTGTAGGTGATCGGGTCGCAGACGAGCGTCGCCGCCGTCGCCGTCTTCGTGATGGCGAGGCCGGGCTTCACGACCTGGGTCGTGCTGCAGAACAGCGAGCGCCAGTCGACCTCGGCGCAGTGCACGACCTGGCCTTCCCCGATCGCGGTGCCGGAGATCTTGATCTCCTTCGCCTCGTTCGGGCGCAGGCTCCCGATCTCCCAGCGCAGCTCCTTGCCGTCCTGCGTCTGGGGCACCGAGCTCCTGAGCGCGAAGTTCCCGCGCGGCTTGTCCACGACCACCACGTTCTCGAGGTTCATCGTGGAGATGTTCCGCACCCTCAGGATGTAGTCGTAGGGAACTCCCACGCTCACCTCGCCGGGCGTGCCGCTCTCGAGGACGACCACGCTCGTGGCCTTGTCGCCGGTCGGATAGGCCCGCTCGGTCCAGTAGAGCCCGTCGCTCGGGCGGACGGTCGTCTCAACAGCCCTGGGCGCCGGCTGGGCCCTGGGCGCCGGCTCCGCCACGACCACGGGCTCCGCCGCCGGCTGATCCTTCGTGATGTGCAGGTCGATCCGCCGCTCGTCCGGCGGCGTCTCCTTCCCTTCGGTCTTGCACCCGGCCAGGACGGCGAATGCGAGAGCCATCGTACCGAACAACCGTAACGCCATGTCGCACCCCTCCCTTTGAGTCGCAGGGGACGGTGCCGCGCCGAAGCGGCTGAGCGACGGACGTGGGGCCGTGACCTGCGACCCACTATGTTGTTGTGGTTTGGTTGGCAGATCACGGGGAGCGAAGCACGTGCCAAGGGAGCATCGTGCAACAGTGCAACACCTGGAAGCGGGGAAAGCTCCGCGGCCGCCCCGGCGCCGCGGGCGGCCGCGCCGGCCATCTGCGCAGCAGCGCGGGCGCTCAGCCCTTCACGTGGAGCCCGGTCACCCGATAGGGGGAGGCGCGGAGCGCCGCGTTGAGGTCCGCCGCCGAGATGTGCTGGCCGGAGGCCGGCACGATGACGGCGAGGCTCGTGTCCGCGTCGACCTCGATGCTCGCGACCGTTCCCAATCCGGAGAGGGTGCGCTCGACCTCGAGCGCGCAGGAGAGGCCTCAGAGCCCCGTGAGGCTCGCCTCGTACGCCACAGCCTCGGCAGGCGGCGGCAGGGCGGAGGACGCGGGCGCGGCGACCGGCCGCGACGCGCAGGCGAACATCAGGAGGCACGGAACGACGACGAGGACGAGGACGGGGCGACGATGCTCCATGAGTGTTCCTATCGACCGCGGCGCGGTCCGAGCGCTGCCCTTTTTTCCCCGTCCGCGATCGCATGCATCGATCCTGTAGCAGGACGGAACGCGCGAGTTTGCGCGCTTCTACCCGTTGCCCCGGCGGGGGATCCTCCTGCCCGCGGGCATGCGCGGCGATCGGGCGAGCGATGTGCGAACGTCACGGTCGTGGCAAGCGAAGCGCAGAGTGCGATTCGGGCGGATGCTAGACGGGCGGCGCCGCGGCCGCAATGAGGAAGAATCCGCATCCGAAGGGGTGGGGCGCGGGGAGGGGGAGCGTGGCGGACCGTTCCCCGGGGGCAGGCCCCGGGCGTGCGGCGCGGCATTCGCTCTTGCGCACGCAGGAGGCCGGTCGTGCGCGCAAGAGCCCTCGCATCTCTCGTTCTGGCGTGCGTCGCGATCCCCACGTGCGCGACCGGGAGCGGCACACGCGGCAGCAAGGACGCCCCCTCGGCGGCGCCGCGATCGTCCGCGCCCGTGTCCTCGGGACCGGTCCCTTCCTTCAGGATGGGGACCCCGGACCTCGTCCTGGTCGTCACCGACTCGACGAACGGCGTCCTCGAGCCGTGCAACTGCACGAGCGGCATGACGGGCGGGCTCTCGCGCAGGAGCGGGCTGCTGCGCGCGTACCGGGCCGCCTTCCCGGACCTGGTCCTCGTGGACACCGGCGACGCGTTCCGCATGGGGCACCCCCGCGATCCGCGCAACGCGTTCCTGCTGCGCGCGTACCGCCAGCTCGGCTACGACGCGGTCGTCCTCGCGGACCACGAGTGGAGCACGGCGCCGTCCGCGCTGCGCGAGCTCGTGACGAGGGGCACGCCCGAGTTCCTTTCGACGACCGCGAACCTCGGGGAGCCGCCGCTCCCGGTCACGCGCGTCGTGACTCGCCGGCGCGGCGGCGCGAAGCTCGCCATCCTCTCCGACGCGCCGCGCACGTCGCCGCCCCTCCTGACGGCGGAGGTCGCCACGCGCCTCTCGTTCGCCGCGCCGCGCCGCCTCGTCGGGGAGGTCGCGCGCCTCAAGCGCGAGGGCCACGTCGTGGTGCTCGTCTCGCACGGCGTCGACGCCGAGGTCGAGGAGCAGGCGCGGGCCACGGGGGCGGACCTCGTCCTCCAGGGCCACTACCGCACGGGGAACGTGGTGCCGGACCGGCTGCCCGACCCGCCGGTGCTGCGCGTGGGCGACTTCGAGTACGTGACGGTGCTCGCCTGGAAGGTGCGCGACGGGGCCGTCGTCGACTTCGAGTACCGGCGCGAGCTCGTGGACGAACGGTGGCCGATGGACGGCGCGCTCTGGAAGACCTACGAGGACTACATGCGGGTCGCCCTGGGCCACGCGGCTGCGGCGAAGGTGGACGACGGGAGGGTCTACGTCCCGTCGGCCGCCTGCGGCGCATGCCACGAGCCGCAGCACGCGGCGTGGAAGACGTCGCGCCACGCGCACGCCTACGAGACGCTGCTTCGCGTCGGTCGCGAGGGGGACCCGGACTGCCTCTCGTGCCACACGACGGGCTTCGAGTCCAAGGCAGGCTTCGACTCGATCCGCAAGACGCCGGAGCTCGCCAACGTCAACTGCCAGGACTGCCACCGCTTCTCGATGAAGGAGCACGACGTCCCGGGCTTCGTGGCACCGAAGGTGGTGCCAGGGGCATGCACGCGATGCCACACGCAGACGACGGACCCGAGGTTCGACTTCGAGACGCGCCGGGCCGCGGCCGGTTGCAGGGCGATGGCGCGCGCGCCGGGCGCGGTCAACGCCGCC
>JAKLKT010000369.1 GCA_023150495.1 Planctomycetota bacterium | reverse complement strand
AGGTGAGTGGTCCGGACGCGTTCGAGGTCATCGAGAGGAAGTACGTGGACTTCGCGCGCGTCGATGCCGACAAGGAGACGCGACGGGACTACGAGTTCCTGAAGGGGTGGATCATGCGCAACGAGCCCTCGCTCGGCCGCCGCCTCGGCAGGGCGCAGGTTGTCGGGATCGGATTCTCCCTGCTGGTGTCGCTCTGCTGCTTCCGCCTCGGCTTCGCTCTTCGGCGCATCCGCGACGCCTCCCGGGTGCCGGACCAGGGCGGAGACCTCGGGTCAACTCGGTCACGGTAGAGCGACGACTCGCCGCGCGCCCGGTCAGCGACCGAGGTGCGTCGTGAGCTCGGTGGGGCCGTAACCGATGACGACGTGGCGGTTGAGAACCGTCTCCCCATCCGCGAGGATCTCGACCTTGTAGCAGCCCTTCTCCAGCGAGGACGTGCGGCCGCGGAGCCACTCGCCGTCGATCCGGAGCGCGTCGAAGACCGCGTCCGCCCCATCCCGCTCCGACACGATGCGCATCTGCCACCGTCGCGACGCGGCATCTTTCGACGCGCCGATCTCGACCTCGAGGAAACCGGGCTCGGGGTGGTGGGGGATCCGGTCCGCCCTGCCGGCTCTCGCTTCGAGCGTGGCGAGGACGCGGTCGTCGGGCCGCGCGTCCGGTTCGCGGCCGAAGTACTCGCGGCACTGGAACCGGTAACAAAGGTCGTAGCTGCCCGGCGGCACGAAGAGGAAGCGCACCGCGCCACCCTCGAAGTACGCGCCATCCATCGGGGCGCTCCCGCCGTCGCGCGGGCGGAGCGCGTACATGCCCTCGAGCGCGGGGTCGACGACGACCATCCCCGAGCCTTCGTGCAGGAGATCGAGCGTCCTTCGCTCTCCGGCCTCGAGCGAGATCGTCTCCTCCCGCTCGCCCGCCTGGACGAGGTAGCTCCCGCCGCGGACACGGAACCGCGCGCGGCCCTCCCCGTCCGTGGAGACCGAGATCCAGCGCTGGCCCTCGAGCACCTCCCCCGCGAGGTGAACGGCCGCGTCCGTGAGGCACTGCCCGTCCGGTCCCTTGACCCGCACCTCGAGGACGGCGAGATGGGCCGGCTCGGGCAGGGGGACGTGCCGCTGGTCGGCGGCGGCAAGGCGCGTGACGCGGCCCGCCGCGATCCGTGCCCGGGCGGCGAAGCGGCGCATGGCACCGTGGCTCTCCCAGCGCACGGTGACCTCGCCCGGGGCGAGCTGGATCCACGAGTTGCCGTCCTCGTCGACGCCCTCCTCGATGAAGTCGAGGGTGCCGTCGAGGTCGACCGACTCGACGCGGACCGATCCCGGCCCGTCGAACCCCGTGAAGTCCACGACGAGGTTGCCGTACTCCGATTCCTCGGGCGGGTCCGCGGCGTCCGGGACCGCAAGGGCGAGGTCGTCGTGCGGGGCGGGAGACGGAGCCGGGTCCGAGGGCGCGGCCACCGGCTCCGGGATCGCCGGCTCCGTCCGTTCCCCGCGCGCCTGCGCGCTGTCCGCGCGCCTCGATCGGCCGGCGCTTCGGTCGGCTTTCCACGAGCCGGCGAGGTAGCCCACCGCGAGGCAGACGAGGAGCGCCGGAAGCGGCCACCACCTCATCGCCGCGTACGGCCGCGGCGCGCGTGGCCCTTGCGGCCGGGGCGGTAGCCGACCGTTCGCGCCACGCCCGCGTCCTCCGCGTGCACGTAGGTCTCGCCCGCCTGCTTCCGCCGCGCCTCCACCGCCTCCTTCGGCGGGTCGGCCGGGATCAGCGCCAGGGGCCCGCTCCCGATCAGGTCCTTCCGCCCGCGGTCGAGGAGCGCCTTTCTCACGGAGAACCAGTTCTCCGGCTTGAAGTACTGGAGCAGCGCGCGCTGCGTCTGCCGGTCGCGCAGCTTCCGCGCCGTGTCGACCGGCGTCATCGTCATCGGGTCGAGCCCCGTCCAGTACATGCACGTCGCCACGTCCATCGGCGCCGGGATGAAGTCCTGCACCTGCCGCGGCCTGTAGCCCCGCTGCTTCAGGAACACCGCGAGCTCGATCATGTCGTCGACCGTCGAGCCCGGATGGCTCGCGATGAAGTAGGGGACGAGATACTGCTCCTTTCCCGCCCGCTTCGACGCCTCCTCGAAGGACTTGGCGAACGTGTCGCACGACTCCTTCGAGGGCTTCTTCATCAGGTCGAGCACGCGCTCGCTCACGTGTTCCGGCGCGACCTTCAGGTGGCCGCCCGTGTGGTGCGCGGCGATCTCCTCCACGTACTTCGGGTCCCGGTTCGCGAGGTCCATCCGGATCCCGCTCGCCACGAGCACGCGCTTCACGCCCTTCACCGCCCGCGCCTTCCGCAGCAGCTCGATCGTCGGCTTGTGGGAGGTCCCGAGGAGCTTGCAGATCGTCGGGTGGACGCACGAGAGCCGCCGGCACTTCGCCTCCACGTCCGGCCGCGTGCAGCGCATCCCGTACATATTTGCGGTAGGCCCGCCGAGGTCGCTGATCGTGCCCTTGAAGCCGGGGTCGGCGGCGACCTCCGCGACCTCGCGCAGCACCGACGCCTCGCTCCGGCTCTGGATGATCCGGCCCTCGTGCATCGTGATCGAGCAGAAGGTGCAGCCGCCGAAGCAGCCGCGCATGATCGTCACGGAGTCCTTGATCATCCCGTGCGCCGGGATCTGCTCCCGGTACCGCGGGTGCGGGCGCCGCAGGTAGGGGAGGTCGTAGGCCGCGTCCATCTCCGCCTGCGTGAGCGGGAGCGACGGCGGGTTCACGACGACGGTGCGGTCGCCGTGGCGCTGGATGAGCCGCCGCGCGTTGAGCGGATTCGTCTCGTGGTGCAGGAGCCGCGTCGCCTTCGCGAATGCAGGCTTCCCGCTCTTCACCTCCTCGTAGGACGGGAGCTCGATCGCGTCCTCGGGCGGCGGCTCGTTCCTCCCGAGGAGATACGCGATCCCGCGCTGCCCCCGGAGCCCCCTGACATCGCCGTCGAGGAGATGCTTCGCGATCTCGACGATCGGCCGCTCGCCCATGCCGTAGACGAGGAGGTCGGCCTTCGACAGGACGAGCATCGAGGGCTTCACGGAGTCGGACCAGTAGTCGTAGTGCGCGATCCGGCGGAGCGACGCCTCCACCCCGCCGGCGACCACCGGCACGCCCGGGAACGCCTCGCGGCACCGCTGCGCGTAGACCGCGGTCGCGCGGTCGGGCCGGCACCCCGCGCGGCCGCCCGGCGAGTAGGCGTCGTCGTTCCTGCGCTTCCGGTTCGCCGTGTAGTGGTTGATCATCGAGTCCATGTTGCCCGCGGAGACGGCGTAGAAGAGGCGCGGGCGGCCGAGCGCGCGCCACGCGTCGGCGGAGCGCCAGTCGGGCTGCGGGAGGATCGCGACCTTGAAGCCGTTCGACTCGAGGACCCGGCCGAGGATCGCCATCGCGAAGGACGGGTGGTCGACGTAGGCGTCGCCCGTCACGAAGACGACGTCGGCTTGCGCCCATCCGCGGGCGCGCATCTCCTCCGCGGAGGCGGGCAGGAAGGCCTTGAGCACGACGCCCAGTGTACGATCCTGCCGTCGATGCGGTCCCTCGTCGCGCTCCTCCTCGCGGTGCCGGTCCTGGCGCAGGAGGAGGACCCGATCGACCTGACCGCGGCGGGAGTCGTCGTCGGCGTCCGTGGCGAGCCGATCTCCGGGGTGCGGGTCGAGGCGTGGGACGCGCTCGAGCCCGCCCGGTTCCTGTGCGAGGGGGCTTCGGGGGCCGACGGGCGGTTCCTGCTCGCGCTGCGGAGGTCG
>JAKLKT010000368.1 GCA_023150495.1 Planctomycetota bacterium | reverse complement strand
CACGGGATCGTCGGCCGCGTCCTCCGCGAGCGGCGCGGCATCATCGTGAACGCGCGCGGCGACGGCTGGGGCGACGAGCCCGAGCTCAGGTCCGCGCGACGCGTCGCGGCGGCGCCGCTGATCGCGCGCGGCGAGGCGAAGGGCGCGCTGGTCGTCTGGCACGCGGAGCACGGCACGTTCGACTCGCGCCTCATGGGGCTCCTCACGACGCTCTGCTCGCAGGCGGCGCTGATCCTCGAGCAGGAGCGCCTCCGCGTCGAGGCGGTCGCCGGCGAGAAGCTCCGCCGCGAGATCGAGATCGGCGGCAACATCCAGCAGGTCCTGCTGCTCGGACGCACGCCGGCGAACGTCACCGGGCTCGAGGTCGGCACGCTCGCGCGCGCCTCGCGCCAGGTGGACGGCGACTTCTTCGGCTTCTTCCACCACGGGAACGGCGTCTTCGACATCGTGCTCGGCGACGTGATGGGCAAGGGGATCCCGGCCGCGCTCGTCGGCGCCGCCGTCAAGAGCCAGTTCCAGCGGTTCGCGAGCACGACGGGCCCCGCCGGGAGGAAGCTCCCCTGCGCGGAGCCCGCGGAGATCGTCGCCGCGGTGCACGACCAGGTCACCGAGACTCTGATCGAGCTCGGCCGCTTCGTGACCGCGATCTACGCGCGGTTCGATGTCAACAAGGGGATCATGACCTACGTGGACTGCGGCCACACGGACGCGCTCCACCACCGCGCCGACGTCAGCAAGGTGGACCTCCTCCACGCGAAGCTCGCGGGGCGCACGAACCTCCCGCTCGGCTTCGCGCGCGAGACGCGCTACGAGCAGGTCTCGGTGCCCTTCGGCCCCGGGGACACGTTCCTCTTCTACTCCGACGGGCTCACGGAGGCGCGCGCGCCCGGCGGGACCTTCTTCGGCGTGGACGCGGTCGCGACCGCGGTCGCCCGCGGCAAGGACCAGCGGGCCCAGGCGCTCGTGGACCGCATCTGCGGCGAGGTGGAACGCTTCTCCGGGGCCGCGGGCATCCACGACGACCTCACGTGCATCGCGGTGCGCGTGACGGGCACGCCCCCGGCCTGCCGCCTCTGCCTCGAGGTCGACAACGTGCAGGGCTCGCTCGCGCGCGTGCGACGCTTCGTGAGCGAGGTGTGCGCGGCGATCCCCGGGAGCCCCTTCGGCGACGACCAGGTCGCCGAGCTCCACCTCGCGCTCACCGAGGCGGCGGCCAACGTGTTCGACCACGCGTACGGCGGCGGCAACGGGACGCTCCGCGTCGAGGCGTTCTGGGACGCCTCGGAGCTCCGCTTCCGCCTGCTCGACCGGGGCAAGCCGTTCGACCCCGCGGCCGCGAAACCGCCGCGCTTCGACGGGACGGTCGATGGCGGGTTCGGCGTGTACATCATCCGCGAGATCATGGACGTGTTCGACTACACGAGGGGCGACGGCGGGTCGAACGTCCTCGAGCTCGTGAAGCGGTTCCCCGGGAAGGAGGGCGCACGGTGAGGTACGTCTGCGAGACCGTCGGCGGAACGACGGTCGTGACCCTGCTCGACGACGCGCTCGACGCCCAGGGCGCGAAGGAGTTCCGCCGTTCCATGGAGGCCGAGGTGAAGGACAGGGAGAGCGTCCTCATCGACCTCCGGAACGTCCGGTTCATGGACAGCTCGGGCCTCGGGGCGATCCTCGGGTGCCTGCGCCTGATCGAGGGGGGCGGGGGGGGACTGAAGCTCTGCGGCCTCGGGCCGGAGGTCCGGAAGGCGGTGGAGCTCGTCCGGATGGACCGGCTTGTCGACGTGCACAAGGACCGGGACGAGGCGCTCGCGGCCGTGCGCGACGAGGCGGCCACGCTCGAAACCTAGGAGGCCCCCGCGTGCAGCTCAAGTGCAGGCAGCTCGGCGACGTGACGGCGATCGAGGTGGACGGGGACACGCTGGACGCGGAGCGCGCGGAGGACTTCCGCTCGCAGCTCGAGGCGCGGATCCACGCGAGCAGGAAGGTCCTCCTCGACCTCAACGCCGTCGCCTTCGCCGACTCGACGGGCCTCGGCGCCATCCTCGTCTGCCTGCACCGCGCGGCGGCGGCGGGGAGGAAGCTCCGGATCTGCGGGCTCCGCCCGCTCGTCCAGGAGATGTTCCATGTCCTCCGCCTCGACCGCATGGTCGACGTCCACGTGACGCCCGAGGATGCGCTCACGGCCTTCGGCGCGCGGCCGACCGCAGGCTAGCGCCCCCCCCGCACCCTGGTTCCGGCGGGTACGATGCCCCCGGAATGGAACGAGCGGAACGGGCCTTCCGGAAGCTCCTCGCGCATCTCCGCGACACCGCCACGATGCAGGCGACGGTGAGCCTCCTCAACTGGGACCAGGAGACGCACATGCCGCCCGGCGGCGCGGGGCTCAGGGCGGACCAGCTCGCCCAGCTCGCCGAGCTGGTCCAGAAGCGCCGCTCCTCGCGCGCGGTCGGCCGCCTGCTCGAGGACGCGCAGCCGTTCGCCGAGGGCCGCGCGCCCGACTCCGACGAGGCCGCGATCCTCCGCGAGGCGCGGCGCGACTTCGACCGCGCGGCCCGGATCCCCCCGAAGCTCGCTGCCGAGCGCGCCCGGCTCCGTTCGCTCGCGCGCGCGGCCTGGGCCGAGGCGCGGGAGAGGAAGGACTACGCGATCTTCCTTCCGTGGCTCGGAAAGACCTTCGACCTGATGCGGAGATGGGGCGAGGCGCTGTCGCGGGGCGAGCCCCCCTACGACGCGCTGCTCGAGGACTACGAGCCGGGCCAGACGGCCGCCGGGCTCCGCGCCCTCTTCGGGCCGCTCGAGGGCTCGCTCCGGGCGCTCCTCCGCCGCATCCAGGCGTCCGGGCGGACGGTCGACTCCGCCCCGCTCTCCCGGCCGTGCCCGATCGACGCGCAGCGCGCGTTCGCGAGGAGCGCCACCGCCGCGCTCGGCTTCGACTACGGGCGCGGCACGCTCCACGACACGCTCCACCCCTTCTGCTCGACGCTCGCGCCGGGCGACATCCGCCTCACGTCGCGCTACAGCGAGACGGCGTTCCTCGACGGATTCTTCAGCGCGCTGCACGAGGCGGGCCACGGGATCTACGAGCAGGGGCTCCCCGCGGACCGCTACGGCACGCCGCTCTGCGACGCCTGCTCCTACGGCATCCACGAGTCGCAGAGCCGCCTCTTCGAGAACCTCGTCGGGCGAAGCCTCGGCTTCTGGCGCCACTTCCTGCCGCGCGCGCGCGACGCGTTCCCGGGCGCCTTCGACGGGATCCGGCCGGAGGCGGTCTACCGCGCCGTGAACGAGGTCGCCCCGAGCTTCATCCGCGTCGATGCGGACGAGGTGACCTACAACCTGCACATCTTCCTCCGCTTCGACCTCGAGCAGGCGCTCATGACGGAGGACCTCGCGCCCGCGGACCTCCCGGGCGCGTGGAACGAGCGGTTCACGAAGGCGTTCGGCATGACTCCCGGGGACGACGCGGAGGGCTGCCTCCAGGACATCCACTGGAGCATCGGGCTCGTCGGCTACTTCCCGACCTACACGCTCGGGAACGTCTATGCGGCGCAGCTCCACGACCGCGCGAGGAGGGACCTCGGCGACCTCGAGGGGGCGTTCGCGAGGGGCGAGTTCGCGCCGCTGAGGGAGTGGCTCGCCGCACGCATCCACCGGCACGGCCGACGCTACCCGCCCGCGGAGCTCATCGAGAGGGCGACCGGCGCCCCCCCCTCCCCGGAGCCCCTCCTCTCCCACCTCGAGCGCCGCGCCGCCGAGGTCTACGGGGTGTAGCGCGCCCGGGTCCCGCGCCGATAGGGGAGGCGGT
>JAKLKT010000367.1 GCA_023150495.1 Planctomycetota bacterium | reverse complement strand
TTCGCCTGGGGCTGCGATCAGGCGCTCGCGCTCTCGGGCGAGGGGTCGGTCAGGGGTACCCGCGTGGAAGTCACGGAGCTGCCCGGCTACCCGCCGTGGCCGGAGAACGCCGGGAGCCGCGTGCTCGGCGAGACGGCGTGCTCGCTCGGCAGGGACCTCGGGCTCGACCTCGTCGCCGGGCGCCGCGGCGGCGGGAGCGACGGCTGCCATCTCTGGGACCTCGTGCCGACGCTCGACGGCCTCGGCCCCGTCGGCCGGAACCCGCACGTCGCGACCGGCCCCGAGCCGGAGAGCGTCGATCCGGGCTCGTTCGAGCCGCGCGCGAGGCTCGCGGCGGCGCTCCTGCGGAAGCTCCTCGCGTGATCCGGCTCAGGGACTTCCGCCGCATCGTCTTCTTCACGGGCGCGGGGCTCTCGGCGGAGAGCGGGATCCCGACCTACCGAGGGAAGGGCGGCATCTGGGCGAAGTACGACTACGAGGAGTACGCCTGCCAGCGCGCGTTCGATCGCGATCCCGGGAAGGTCTGGGACTTCCACGACGAGCGCCGGCGCCGCGTCGCCCTCGCCGGGCCCAACGAGGGGCACCGGATCATCGCCGCGACGGAGGGCGCGGTCGTCGTCACCCAGAACATCGACGGGCTCCACCAGCGGGCGGGCTCGAAGGAGGTGATCGAGCTCCACGGGTCGCTCTGGCGGGTGCGCTGCGCGCGCTGCCGCACGGTCGCGGAGAACCTCGAGACGCCCATCCGCTCGCGCCGGTGCGCGTGCGGCTCCTGGCTCCGGCCCGACATCGTGTGGTTCGAGGACATGCTCGACCCCGCGACCGTCCGCGCCGCGGGCGACGCGATCTCGAAGTGCGACCTCCTCGTGAGCATCGGGACGTCGGGCGTCGTCTACCCGGCGGCGGACCTCCCGAGGCTCGCGCTGGCGCGGGGGGCCGTCACCGTCGAGATCAACCCGGAGGACACGCCGCTGTCCGGACTCTACACGCACCGCTTGCGCGGGGGCGCGGCGGAGATGCTCGGGAGGCTGCAGGCCGAGGGCTGCGGGCTGCAGGGATGACCCCCCCGGGCCCCCCCCGATCCGCGAAAAAGAACGAGACGACCGGCGGGCCTTTGCGAAGGGTGTTCTAGAATCCCGGTCGCTCCCCCGATGCCCCAGGTCACGGTCTTCGTCCCGGCACCGCTCCGCGCCTACAGCGGGGGCGCCGCGGAGCTCCGTCTCGATGCCCGAAGCGTCCGCCGCGCGCTCGAGGAGCTGGAGCGCAGCCACCCCGGGCTCTACCGGAGCGTCTGCGACGAGACCGGCGCCGTCCGCCGCCACGTGAACCTCTTCGTGAACGAGCTTCACATGCGCGAGCGGGACGGGCTCGACACGGCGCTCGCGCCGGGGGACAAGCTCACGATCCTTCCCGCCGTCTCAGGAGGCTAGGCCATGCCCGAACGCGTCATCCTCTCCATCGGAACCAAGAAGGGCCTCTTCGTCGCCGAGGGCGCGAAGACGCGGAGGAGCTTCTCCCTCCGGGGCCCGTTCGGGACGGGCGTTTCCGTCTACGCGACGCTTGTCGACACCCGCGGCGCGCCGAGGATCTACGGTTCGAGCTGCAACGCGTTCTTCGGGATGAAGGTGCTCCGCTCGACCGACCTCGGGAAGACGTTCAAGGAGACGAAGTCCTGCCCCGCCTTCCCGAAGGAGGACGGGCGCGCGCTGGCGAACATCTGGGCGCTCGAGGCCGGCAACGGCAAGAAGGACCTCTGGTGCGGCGTCGAGCCCGCGTCGCTCTTCCGGAGCGAGGACGGCGGCGACTCCTGGCAGTTGGTCGACGGGATCAGCAACCACGAGCACGCGCGGAAGTGGCACCCGGGCAACGGCGGGCTCTGCCTGCACACGATCGTGCCGGACGGCGACCGCGTGCACTTGGGGATCTCCACGGGCGGCCACTACATGAGCGAGGACGGCGGGAAGACGTTCTCCCCCGCGAACGCCGGGGTCGGCGCGGGGTTCGTGCCCGACCCGTACCCGGAGTACGGGCAGTGCGTCCACAAGATCGCGGGGCACAAGGACGCGCCCGGCCGCCTCTACATGCAGAACCACGGCGGCTGGGCGGAATGGGGGGGGCCCGGGGGGCCGAGGCCCGACATCGGCGTGCTCCGGAGCGACGACCACGGGAGGACGTGGCACTCGATCGCGAAGGGGCTGCCGAGCGACTTCGGGTTCCCGATCGTCGTCCACCCGCACGACCCCGACACGGTCTACGTGATGCCGCACGAGGGGATGACGCGTGCCTGCCCGGGCGGCGCGCCCGCGGTGTGGCGGAGCGAGGACGGCGGCGGCTCGTGGCGAAAGCTCGCGAAGGGGCTCCCGAGGAAGGACTCCTACTTCACGGTCCAGCGCGACGGGATGGACATCGACGAGCTGAAGTCGCCGGCGCTCTACTTCGGGACGACGACGGGCCAGCTCTGGATGGGCCGCGACGGCGGCGAGGAGTGGGAGTGCCTCTTCGACGCGCTCCCGCCGATCCACTGCGTGAAGGTCGCGGTGGCATAGGGCGGAACCAGGACCGGCTTCGGCCAGGCCCAAGGGAAGCTCCGCCGTCCCGCGTCTGGGCGTTCGCCAGGGCGACCGGGTCGTGACGATCGTGCGCGTCGCCCACCGATCGGACGACTGCCGCTGACCGCGTCACCGGCCGCTCGCGCTCGCCCGCCCGAGGGGCAGCGGCCGTGCGGAATCGCGGACGCCGTTCCGAGGGCTCGCCTTCACCGGGGCCGCACGACGAGGGTGACGCCTTCCGAGCCTCCGACGACACCGCGAAGCTCGCCTGCGAGCGTCTCGGTGAGGACGATCAGGTCCGCGGCCCCGCCCAGCGGGACCTTGGCGCGGAAGCTGCCGTCGCCGGCGGACACCGAGATGCCAAGCTGCTCGCCGGCGCAGACCCAGGCGATGGGCACCTCGGGGACCGGGTTGCCCGCCTTGTCCACGACGCGGCCCGCGACTATCACGGCGCGCCGTGCCGTGAGCGTCACCTCGCGGGCGTCCGGCGAGAGATCGATCGGTGGGGAGGGGAGGAACCCGTCCCAGTCGATCCCCGCAAGGAGGCCTATGCGCGTGGCGGGCGACGGCAGCGCCACGATCGCGATGCCTTGCTCGTCCGCGGTCTTCCACAGCCGCTCGCGGCCGTACAGCACGTGGAGCCGCGCGCCCGGCACCGGGAGCCCCTGCCCGTCCACCACGCGCACGGTCAGCTCGTGCTCGTACTCGAGCCGCAGCTCCACGTCGGTGTCGCCCGCGACCGCGACCTCGCGGATGACCGCGGGCCCCTCCTCCGGGCGCACCGCGACCTCGTACGTGCCCGGCGCGAGGTCGTGGAACCGGAAGCGGCCGAGGTCGTCGGCGAGTCGGGACTCCACGTTCCCCCACCAGATGCCGATGTCGCGCTCCGGCGGCGCGGCGAGGAGCCGGTCCTTGTCGTCGTTGCTCCCGCGCAGGTCGACGCGGACGCGCGGGACCGGCTCGCCGCCGGGGCCGAGGACCCGGCCCGAGAGCGTGCGCGCGTGCGGCAGCCGGATGTCCCCGAGATCGACCGGACCCGCCGCCTCGACGCGGTAGAGCACCCTCCCATGCCCGGGCGCCATCGCCACGAAGATGAGGGGCTGCACGAGGGGTTGCACCGACGGCAGCGTGAACCGGCCGCCGGCGTCCGTGCGGGCCGTGCGCGGGTCCATGAGGCCGAAGGCGCCGCTCCCGGTCGTCGCCACCAGCGCGCCTTCGATCGGGGTCCCGTCGGTCGAGAGCACGCGGCCGGTGGCAG
>JAKLKT010000366.1 GCA_023150495.1 Planctomycetota bacterium | reverse complement strand
GGCGTGAAGTTGCGCGTCCGGTCCCCCTCGAAGTGCTTCGACTCCACGCGCTGGTTCGCGCGCATGGGCAGGTGGCAGCCGAAGCAGGAGGCCATCCACGCCGTGTGGCAGGAGAAGCAGGTCATCCGCGTCCTGTCGTGCGCGACCTCCGCCCCCGGATCCCCCCAGGTCTCGTTGTCCCGCTGGATCGTCTTCGCCCGCCACGACGCGGGGTTCCGCGCCTTGCCGTCCGCGATCTGGGGCACCTCCCACTCGAGCCCCGGCGTCACCGACGAGCGCTGGAAGACCTTCCCGTCGCGCTCGACGAACCGGCGCTGCCCGCCTGCCGCGCGCCCGAGCGCGAGGTCGCGGCCGCCCTCGGGCGCCGCGGGCCCCGAGGTGGCGAGCGTCGTCCGCGCGCCGATCGTGCCGTGGCAGTCCTCGCACGCGATCTCGACGGCGTCGCGCACGCTGCCGTAGAGGTGGCCGTCGCCGTGGACGTCCTGCTCGAAGTGGCAGTCGACGCAGTGCATCCCCTTCTCGAGGTGGATGTCCTTCATGTGGACCGCGCGCCGCCACTTCCTCGAGTCGAAGGGCGGGATCACCTGCCCGTCCGCGTCGAGGAGGTTCCCCTCGCGGTCGCGCTTGTAGACGTTCCGGTAGAGCCAGCCGTGGCCGTGGAAGTCCGCGAGCTGCACCTCGTCAAGCGTCGGGTTCATCGCCGCCGACTCCGCGAGGAACTCCGGGTCGGACCAGAGGCCGCGCACCGACGCCTCCTCCGGGTTCCTCTGGAGGGTCTCGAGCCGCTCCTTCTCGGTAGGCTCCCGCTGCTGCTTCGGGTAGAAACGCTCCCCGTCGCTCTCGTTGTCCCACCAGATCGTGCCGAGGTAGGTGCTCGTGACCGTCGTGCCCGGGTGCATGTGGCAGACGACGCACTGGCTCGACGGGATCGCCTTCGTGAACGCGTGGCGCACCGGGTGGCCGGGCTCGCCCTTCGGGATCGTCGGGTCGGCGCTGAACGAGTGCCCGCGGTTCCCGAACCTCGCGTACTCCGCGCTGTGCGCGGGGTCGCGGTCGTTCGCGTACATGACGTGGCACGCGGTGCAGCCCGAGGAGCGGTAGTAGCCCGGATGGTCGTTAGTCCCGAACAAGTAGAGCATCGGGTCGAGGAGCCGCGTCTTCTGGAGGTTCAGCCAGACGGGATCGGTGCGGTTGAGCGTGCCGAGCCCGTGCGGCGAGAGCGCCTTGTCCGGCTTGCCGGGCTCCTGGAGCGGATTCGGCTGCGCGATGACCGGCGCCGCGAACCTCCCGCCGCGCTCGAACACCCGCAGGATGTTGCTCGGCTGGCCGACCTCGAAGCGCGGCAGCGGCTCGAGGTAGGGCAGCTGCCCCTTCGCCGGGTCCCACGCCCCTCCCGCCTCCAGACGCAACGGCGTGCCGTCCGGCGCGTACGCCTCGCCGAACCGCGGGTTCTTGAACGGCACGACGCCGTTGTTGTAGAGCGCGGCGCCCCAGAGCATCGCCCCGTGCGCCATCATGCTCCGCCGGACTCGACGCACCTCGCTCGCGTGGCACGGCCCGCACGTGAGCCCCGCCACGCGCAGGTCGCCCGGGTTCACGAAGCGCAGGAACTCCGGGTCCTCGTCGTTGATCGCGGCGTACGACCGCTCCGGGTTCGCCGACGTCGGCCAGAGCTCCGGCTTCCGCGGCCGGACGTGCGCCTTCTCCTTCTCGGCCGCGGTCGCGTCGCCGCCGTGGCAGTCGGTGCAGCCGATCTCGACGGTGCCGCTCTCGTGCATCGTCGGCGCGTCCACGTCCGTGTGGCAGGTGACGCAGCCCTTCGTCGTCTCGCGGCCCGGCTGGAAGGGGCGGTCCACCGGCAGCGTGCGCTGGCAGGAGAGGAGGAGAAGGGGCGCGGGGAGGAGGAGGAGGCGGCGCATGTCAGTAGACTAGGATCAGCTGGAGGAACGCGGAGAAGAGCGTATCGTCGGACTCGTAGAGGTCCTCGAAGCCGGCTCCGGGGAAGAAGATCCCGACGCCGCCCGCGACCTGGATGTTGTTCGTGAGGTTCGGCCGGTAGACCGCCGAGAGCGCGATCTCGAAGCCGATCTCGTGGTCGATCGCCTGGTTGACGAAGGGCTCGAGCGAGCCCGTCTCCTGGAAGCGCATGTAGGAGACGTTGAGCGACGCGCGGAGCTCCTGCATGAGCTCCGCGTCGGCGCCGACGTTCCAGAGGAGGAGGCCCGGGTTCACGAAGTTCGCCTCGCCTTCCGCCTTCGCGGTGCGGAGGTTCGGGTAGAAGGAGAGGCGCTGGACGAGGTTCGTGCCGAGGAGCCGGAGCGACTGGCGGCCCCAGAAGGAGCCCGCGCCGCCCGCCACGTTGGGGTTGTCGAGGATCGAGTCGAACCCCTTCCCGGTGCCGTCGAGCGGGTCGTCGTCGCCCGACGCCCAGAGGAAGCTCGCGCGCGGGCGCCACCAGTCGACGTCGAAGGAGAGCTCGAGGAAGAACATGTGCGCCTCGACGTCGATCTCGCGCTGCGCGAGCGGGTTCCCCGAGTCCTCGCCGGTCACGAAGAAGTACTCGTGCGTCAGGTTCACGCGGCCGATGTGGCCGTCGCCCGAGAGGCCGAAGTAGAAGGCGTCGATCTCGTGCTCCGCGGCGGCGCCGACCGGGCCGGGCCGCACGGGCACGCCGTTCCCGTCAGTGTGCGGCTCGCCCTCGTCGTGGTTCCAGAGGAAGGCGCCGGAGAGGTTGTAGCCGGGCCAGATCACGTCCTGCCGGAAGACCGTCGCCGCGGTCACGACCTGGTCGCGCGCATCGAACGTGTTCAGGTCGCTGTTCGTGTCCTTCTCGAGCAGGTAGAAGCCGGCGATGCTCGCCTGCGTCCGGTTGCTGTCCAGGTTGAAGGTCGCCTTCCCGCCGAGGTTGCTGTCGGTGAAGACGAGGCCCCTGAAGTCCGCGACGAAGGGCTGGATGCCCGCCGTGACGGAGAGGAAGTCGTAGTTCGCGGAGAGGTCGCACACGTGCTTCTCGAGGAACGCCTCCTGGAGGCCCACGTGGCTGTCGGTGCGCGACGTCCCCTCGCGCACGTCGATGTTCACGGCGTTGTTCTCGTCCACGTCGAGGTAGTTCGCGTTGAAGACGGGGGTCACGCGGAAGAGGAAGTCGGTCGGCTTGAACGCGGTGTTGCCATGGAACGCCTCGAAGGAGAGCGCGAGGTTGGTCGTCACGAAGAGCTGGTCGCCGGAGCCGAAGAAGTCCGCGGAGCCGGGATCCGCGGTGGAGACGCTGCTGGGCGTCGGGAGCTTCCTCGCCTCGACCGTCGTGTCGGAGACCGCCGAGAAGACGAAGAAGGTGTTCTGGCCGAGGATCGGGTAGTCGCCCTTGATCACGTTCTGGCGGAAGGGGTTCACGAGGCTCCCGCGCCGGTAGGGCGCGTCGTAGGCGGAGGACGCCGGGTTCCTGTCCCACGGCGGGAGACCCGTGCGCCACCGGTCGGGCGCGGGGGTGAAGTCCCCGGGTTCGTAGCCGTAGTCGCGCAGGTAGCGCTCGACGTCGTCCTTCGGCTGCACGGGCCCGCCCGCGGCGCCATGGGGACGGCGGTCCTCGGGCGCGGCCGGCGGCGCTCCCCCCCCGGCCCCCCCCGCATCCTCCTTCGGCGGACCCGCGCACGCGGCGGCAACGAGAAGCAGGAGCGCCGCGCGCATCACCGGTACGGCTGCCTCGGGAATTTCACGTAGGGAAGCCGGATGCCCTCTAGCCCGTCCGCGAGGCGCGTCGCGGAGTCCGCCGCCGCGGCCGCCGTCGCCGGGTCGCCCGCCACGGTCGCGG
>JAKLKT010000365.1 GCA_023150495.1 Planctomycetota bacterium | reverse complement strand
GCCCTCGGCCGGGGAGGGGGCGGGGGGCTCCGGGGGCGGGGAGGACGACGCCTCCGCGGCCGGCTGCTCCTCCGCGGGCTTCTCCGCGGCTTCCGCCTTCGGCTTCTTGGCCTTTCCGGCCTTCTTCGGGGCCGCCGCGGCGGCGGCGCCGGCCTTCCTCACGATCTTCGGGCCGCTGCCGTCGTCGGCGGCGATGAGGGAGAGGCCGATCTTCCTCTCCTCGGGGTCGACCTTCAGGATCGTGACCTCGACCTGGTCGCCCACCTGCACGACGTCCTCGGGCGACTGGATCTTCTTCGTGGAGAGCTCCGACACGTGCAGGAGCCCCTCGAGGTTCGCCTCGAGCTCGACGAAGACGCCGAAGTTGGTGATCTTCGTGACCGTGCCGACGACCACGTCGCCGACCCGGTAGCGCTCCGCGATCTCGGTCTTCCACGGATCGGTGCCGAGCTGCTTCATGCCGAGCGAGATCCGCTTCTTCTCGCGGTCCACCGAGAGGACGACGGCCTTGACCTTGTCGCCCTCCTTGATGAGCTCGCTCGGGTGCGTGACCTTCTTGGTCCAGCTCATGTCGGAGATGTGGAGGAGCCCGTCGATGCCCTCCTCGAGCTCGACGAACGCGCCGTAGTTCGTGAGGTTCCGCACCTTGCCCTCGACCGACGTGCCGGGGGGGTACTTCTCCTCGACGAGGTCCCACGGGTTCACCTCGGCCTGCTTCATGCCGAGGCCGATCTCCTGCTTCTCCTTGTTGATCTCGAGGATGACGACCTCGACCTCGTCCCCCACCTTCACGACCTCGGACGGGTGGTTGACGCGGCGGGTCCAGCTCATCTCGGAGACGTGCACGAGGCCCTCGAGGCCGTTCTCGAGCTGCACGAACGCGCCGTAGCTCGTCACGTTCGTGACCTTGCCCTTGACCTTCGAGCCGACCGGGTACTTGAGCTCGAGCTCGTCCCACGGCGACGGGAGGCGCTGCTTCAGGCCGAGCGCGATCCGCTCCTTCTCGCGGTCCACGCGCAGGACCATGACCTCGATCTCCTGGTCGATCGAGACCGCCTCCGACGGGTGGTTGATGCGCGTCCAGCTCATGTCGGTGATGTGGAGCAGGCCGTCGATACCGCCGAGGTCGACGAACGCGCCGAAGTCGGCGATGTTCTTCACGACGCCGTGCCGGATCTCGCCCTCCTGGATCTCCTCGAGGAGCTTCTTCTTCGCCGCCTCGCGCTGCTCCTCCACGAGCTTGCGCCTCGAGACGACGATGTTCATCCGCTGCTCGTCGATCTTGATGATCCGGGCCTCGATCTCCTTGCCGATGTACTCGCTGATGTCGGCGGTGCGCCGCAGCGAGACCTGGCTCGCGGGCAGGAAGACCGGCACGCCCACGTCCACGAGCAGGCCGCCCTTGATCTTCCGCTGGACGACGCCGCGGACGACGTCGCCCTCCTTGTGCGTCTTGAGGATCTCGTTCCACGCGCGGATCCGGTCCGCCTTCCGCTTGGAGAGGCGGATCATGCCCGTCTGCTCGTCGATCTCGTCGAGCAGCACCTCGATCTCGTCGCCGATGTCCACGTCGGCGTGCTCGCCGAACTCGTGGAGCGGGATCACGCCCTCGGACTTGTAGCCGATGTCGATGATCACTTCCTGGTTGACGACGTTCAGGACCTTGCCCTTGAGGATCGTCTCGGGCTCGAACTCCCGGACGGAATCCTCGTACTGTCGTTCGACGTCCTGCGCCGGGAGTTCGGCGAAGGCCTCGATAACCTTCTGCTCAAGCTCCTCGGCGGGCAGGTCGTACTTGCGAACGACGTCGATGCCTCGTGCCATTGGATGTTCCCTTCGTGCGCGGGGGCCTTGCCGCATGACCCCGGCCTCTCCGGCGCGCACTCGCGCCGGGCCGGGATCGCCGCCCTAGCCTTTTCGTTTCCGCGGCGGACCGTCCGCCGCGCCGAGACGCTCGCGAACGAGCGCCTCCACCTTGCCCACCACCTGCTCGATGGTGAGGTTCGTCGTGTCGATCAATGTCGCGTCCTCGGCCTTCACGAGAGGCGAGTCGTCGCGCGTGCTGTCGAGCCGGTCGCGCCTCGCCAGCTGGCCCTTGTACTCGTCCGCCGAGAACTCGGGCACCTGCTTGTGGCGCCGGCGCGCGCGCTCGTCGAGCGCCGCGTCGAGGTAGATCTTCACCGCCGCCTCGGGGAAGACGACCGAGCCGATGTCCCTGCCCTCCGCGACGAGGCGCCCCTTGACCGCGCGCTGCTTTCCCTGCACCACGCGCCGCACGCGCGGGACGGCCGAGACCCGGCTCACGTCGGCCGTGACGGCCGCCGAGCGGATGTCTCCGGTGACGTCCACCCCGTGGACGAGGAGGCGCTCACCCTCGAGGACCAGCCCCTCGGCGGCGCGCCCCATCTCCTCCTCGGACGCGTTTCCCTTGTCAATGCGGAGCAGATAGGCCGTGACCGCGCGGTACATCGCCCCGGTATCCAGGTACCGGAAGCCGGGCAGCCGCGCGGCGACCTTCCTGGCAACCGTGCTCTTGCCCGCGCCCGCGGGGCCGTCGATCGCGACGACGAAGTCCTCTGACATCTGCTCCGAGCGAGCCCGGGATTCTCGCCGGGATGTCGCGCCGGGGCAAGGGATGCGACGGGAGCTATCGCCCCCGCCGAAGCCCCGCGCGGCGGACGAAGGCGGGCCTAGCTGCCCCCGGAGCCCCCTGCCATCGCCCTCGCGGGCCTGCGCACGCCGCTACCGGAACTTCCGGAGGAGCAGCTCGCCGTTGCGGCCCACGAGGTAGACCGCCTCGCGGTTCCAGTCGCCGAGAGTCACGAACTCGCCGATCCCCCCCCGGGGGAGGGCGATCCGGTACCGCGCGGCCCGGTGCACGTGGCCGCAGACGACCGTGTCGTGGCCCGCGAGCAGGTGGGACCTCACGCGCGAGAAGTCGACCGCGGTCTCCTGGCGGGGCTTTCGTGCGACCACGCGGGCCGACAGGCGCCGGAAGCCGCGGGAGAGGAAGGTCGAGAGCGGGAGCGGCATCGCGGAGAACGCCGCCCGCACCGGCAGCGACCGGCCGATGCTCCGCACGCGCCGGTAGGCACGGTCGCCGGTGCAGAGGAGGTCGCCGTGCGTGAGGAAGAGGCGCTTCCCCTGCGACTCCACCGTCATCTCCTCCGGCAGCCGGCGGGGCGGCGGACCGCCGTTCACGCGGGCGTCGAAGTTGAAGTCGCGGTTGCCCGCGATGTAGACGACCTTGACGCCGCCGTGGGTGAGCTCGCGGAGCTTCTCGAGGATCGGGATCACGTAGGGGAGCCTCGTCTGCTTGGGCCCGACCCAGAGGTCGAAGATGTCGCCGAGCAGGAAGAGGCGGCCCCCCTCCTCGCGCACCTCGTCGAGGAAGCCGAGGAAACGCGCCGACACCCGCGGGTTCTCCGCGGCGAGGTGGACGTCCGAGGCGAAGTAGTCGACGGCCTTCACGCTTCCTCGCCGCCTATGTTCAGCTCGCGCATCTTCTCCCAGAGGTTCTTGCGCGAGATCCCGAGGATCTTCGCGGCGCGACCGCGGTGGCCGCCGGTGTGCTTCAGCACGCGCCGGATGTGGCGCGCCTCGGCCTCGCGCACGACGTCGCGGAGCGACCGCTCGACCTGGCCCTCCTCGGCGACCGCCTCCTCCCGGGACGGGCGCGGGCCGCCGAGGAGCAGGTCCTCCGCGCGGAGCTCGGTGCCCTGGCCGGCCATCGCGATCGCGCGGCGGATGGCGTTCTCGAGCTCGCGCACGTTGCCCGGCCACCCGTGGCGGAGGAGCTTCTCCTCCGTCTCGTGCGAGATCCGGTAGCTCCGGCCCTTCCCG
>JAKLKT010000364.1 GCA_023150495.1 Planctomycetota bacterium | reverse complement strand
GCACCGCGCGCGACCTCCCTCACGAGCAGGAGCGCGCGCGAGGGCTCCATCGGGTCGTGGATCGACCACGTGGGCCGCAGCGTCTCGCCGTAGTTGGGGAGGACGACGGAGAGATCGTCGGGGACGGGCTCACGGCGGTTCGACCCGCGAAGGTCCCCCTCCTTCCAGTCTAGTACGTGCACGAGAAGGCGGACGAGGTCGGGGACGTACTCCCTGGGGGGTCCGGGGGCGCGCACTTCGTTGAGCCGGCGCTGGAGATCGACGACGCCCCTCTCCGGGACGAAGCCGAGGCTCGCGAGCGCCGTCGGCGACACGACGACGCCCACGGGCTGGAGGAGCCCGAGCCACTCGCGGTGGACCTCCAGCTCGTCCCTCATCTCGACACCGGCCAGAGGTAGACGACGCCGACGGGCTCGACGCGGCGCGCCTTGACCTCGTAGGAGCGGCGCACCCGGTCGGGCTCGGTCTCGATCTCGCCGGCCAGCTCGTCTAGGCGCTTCGCCCAGTGCCGCTGGTCGTCCTTGAGCTGCCGCACGGCGTCGTTGTCGCCCTCGAAGTCGAAGAGGAGCTGCGGCGCCTTCCGGCTCTGCTCGTCGATGCGATTCCGCTGCTCGTCGAGGATCCGGCGCATCTCCTTCGCCTCCGCCTCCCCGCGCTTTGCGAGCTGCGCGACCGCGCTGTCGGCGACGGCCGCGGCGCGCTTCTCCAGGTGGTCCCGGAGGTCGCGCACGTCGCGGCCTACACCCGCGAGGAGCAGTTCGCGTGCGGCGTCCGGCACGTTGCGGAGGCTCGGCGTCGCGAGCGCCTCGTTGAGGAGGCGCAGGACTTCGCGAGTATCGCCGACGTTGAGGGGACGGAGCTTCCGCCGCCCCCGCTGGCCCGGGTCCTCCCAGTCGGCGGAAACGGTGATGATCTCGTCGTGGAGGCGGCTCGCGTGATCGCCGAAGAGCGACAGGCGGCCGAGGACGAGGACCTTCGGCACGGGGTCCGGCGTGCGCACGATGCAGACGCGCTTCAGGTCGTCGGACACGAACCCCTGCGCGAGGAAGCGGCCGAGGAGCCGCCGCACGAGGCGGTGCTCGAGGTGCAGGTGGACGACCTCGCCGTCGAGGTTGTGGGGATCCCTGAAGACGACGGGGCGGAGGGGCGAGTCGCGACGCCATTCGGCATCGGACTGGCCCTTCTTCTTCGGCGCGCGGAGCGTGTCGAGGGTCGCCGCCCAGCCGGCCTCGGCCTTCCCTTCGTGGAGCGCGGGGACGACGTAGCGGGCGGCGTCAGGTTCGCGGACCGCCATCTCGGGGTCGAGCGGGCGAAGCTCGGTCGCCGCGGTGGCGTAGAGCGCCGCCGAGAGCGCGTCGCGGAAGAGCCGCACGTCGAGCCCGAGCCACGCCTGCGCCTCCTTGAGCATCTCTTCGAGGACCTTCAGCTGCCCCGTCAGCTCGGCGCGGCGCTGGCGGACGGATTCCAGCTCTCCCTTGATCACGACCTCGCCCGGAGCTTCGGCGCGCTCGGGCCGGTCCAGGCCGTCGATCAGCCCCCGCTGCCGCTCCTCGTCCTCCTGCCGGATGCCCCCCTCGAAGATGCGGTCGGCGCGACGCGCGATCACGGGCGTGAGGCTGCCGAGCTCCTCGTGGATCGTCTTCGTCTTCTTCACGAGCACGTCGAGCACGCGATCCTCGACGCGCTGCGGAAGCACGAAGTACCGGCAGTAGACGTCCCCCTTCCGCTGGAGCGTCCGGTCGATGCGGCCGTTGCGCTGCTCCATGCGGCCGGGATTCCAGGGGACGTCGAAGTGGAAGAGCTCGTTGCAGTGGTTCTGGAGGTTCACGCCCTCGCGCGCAGCGTCGGTTGCGATCAGGATGCGGAGCGGGTGCTTCATCGGATCGGCATTGAACGCGGCCTTGATCGCCTCGCGCCGCTTCTCGCCGATGCCGCCGTGGAAGGTGTCGATCCGCTCCCCGCCGCGGTCCGACTCGGCGACGGCCGCCTCGAGCTGCCTCTGGAGGTATCGCTTCGTGTCCGCGTACTCCGTGAAGATGAGCACGCGCCGGGCGTTCCACTGCGCCCCCGGCCGCCCGAGGTCCGGGCACAGCTCCGTGCGGATCCACCCGATGAGCCATTCGAGCTTCGGATCCCGGCGGTGGCGCGCGGCGTTCGCGACTTCGAGCATCCCGTCGAGCAGGCGCAGCTCCGGCGCCAGCTCGTCCGCGCGGCCCCCGGTAGCCCGGCTCGCGGCCTGCATCTCTGCGTCCTCCTCGGCATCGACCTCCTCCTCGTCGAGGTCGGCGCGCGCGTCGTCCGCGTCGGCGGGGGCGGCGAGGAGCGGCAGCTCCTCCGGCTCCACCTCGGCAGCCTGCCCCGCGGCCCGGACGACGCTGTTCCGGTGGACGGCGAGCGTCCGGGCGAACGCTTCGATGGAGGAGAGGAGCCGCTTCTGGAGCGACATGATGACCAGGGCGGCGGCGGCGCGATGCTTCCTCGTGGCGGAGGCGAGCCGCCGCTCGCGCAGGAGCCGGTACTCCTGGAGCTTCTTCGAGAGGACAAGCTCCGGCGTGTCGGGCAGGAGCCCCTTCAGCTCGACGGCGAGGACGTGCCGCTTCGGGAACGCCTGCCCGATCTCGCGCAGGTCGGCCTTGAGCCGGCGGACCATAACGGCGTCGAGGAGCTTCGGGCTCTTCACGGGGACGCCGCGGCAGAACCGCTGCGGGTCGAGGATCTCAAGGAGCGCAGCGAAGCTGTTCGAGTGCCCGTTGTGCGGGGTCGCGGAGAGGAAGAGCCGATGCTCGAAGCGGGGCGCGAGGTCGCGGACCGCCCGGGTCAGGTGGCTGTCGATCGCGTACTTCGAGCCGCTCGCGGGCGCGACGTTGTGGGCCTCGTCGAGGATCAGGAGGGCGCCGCCGCTGAAGTCGCCGAGCCACGACCGGAGCGGGGCCGCGTACTCCTCGTCCCGGATGAGGGCATGGGAGATCACGAACCGGCTGTGGGTGGCCCAGGGGTTGACGGAGTACCCGCGCGTCTGCCGCGCCCGGGCGACGAACTCGCGGTCGTAGACCTCGAAGGTGAGGCCGAACCGCTGCTCCATCTCGTCTCTCCACTGCCGCACGACGGACGGCGGCGCGCAGACGACGATCCGCCGCACTTTCTGGCGCATGATCAGCTCGCGCGTGACGAGCCCCGCCTCGATGGTCTTGCCGGCGCCCGTGTCGTCCGCGATGAAGAGGTTCACGCGCGGCATGAGCAGCGCCTTGCGGAGCGGTTCGAGCTGGAAGGACTTGACCTCGATCCCGGCCCGGTACGGGGCCTGGAAGAGCCGCGGGTCGGTGGCGGTGACGCAGTGCCACCGGAGCGTGTTCAGGAACGCGGAGAAGAGCCGCGGCTCGTCGAACCCCCGGCCGTCCACCCGGTCCCACGCGGCGTCGGGATCGACGACCCGCCCGTCCACCTCGTGCTCCCAGAGCACCTCCAGCCGCTCCCCCATCGCGTCGTCCGCGAGGCACGAGAGCCGGACGAGCGTGCTCTGTCCCGGCGCCGGCGGCGGTACGACATCTTCGACGAGGTACTGCCGGGATCGCACGTGGACAACGCCGCCGATGGTCGGGAGCGGCGCGTCCGGGCGGAGCGGTTCGAGCGTGGCCGACATTTCCTTCGACGCTGGGGCGGACGCCGCGAGGAGCCGCTTCAACCGTTGCATCCTGGTCCCCTGACGGCCCCGCCGCGGTGCGTAGCCGAGACATCTTGGCGGATCATGATCCTCCGGTCAACTGGACCCCGCCGAGGCAGCGTGCTACTGCTGGGTGCGCTCGTGGCTCGCCTTCTGTCGCTGCCAGACGGCTTTGACGCGCTCCATC